>CAJBRY010000348.1 GCA_903958085.1 uncultured Geobacteraceae bacterium | reverse complement strand
TCTGAATACGCTGATTCATAAATATCCAGCGGGTCAGCTCACCAGTCAACCGCATATTGAGATCATCCTCTTTCTGAAAGTACAGTTCCGAGCCGCCAAATTTATCATTGCTCCGCCAGAGCTCTTTCAACTGCTGGTCATAGACAATCAGATAGCCGTCAGGATCAAAGCACCACATTTCCTTGACGCCATATGGCTTTATATCAAGTGGGTAAAGTATTTCAAGACCCTCCTCCATGATTGCATCACGGATATCCTCAATTTCAGTTACTTCAAAATGAAGCGTGACGCCGATACCTCGCGGAAACATGCTGAAGCGAGGTTCAAGAACCGGATGTGCCTTTATGACATCAGCCTCTTCAACAAACACAATCGCCATGCCATCCATATCAATAACCAGATGATCAGGCGCACCTTTGGATGTGAAAGAGCGCCTGACGGGCAATTCCAAGATGCCGGCATAAAACGCTTCAGTTACAACAAGCTGAGAAACTGTAAGCTGAATTGAGTGTGGAGCACGATGCGCCTTCATTCGATCCCCTTGTAGAATAATGTAACATAGCCTGAAAGGCGCGAAAGCCAGTTGCTGTAGATCAGGGCACCTACAACAATAAGTAGAATTCCTGTAATAATTTCAAACAGGTGAATAAATTTTTTGAACCGATTAAACAGGAGCAGAAAACGATTCATGGCCAAAGTAGAAAGTAAAAACGGTACGCCCAAGCCCAGGGAGTATAAAAACAGCAGCAAAATCCCCTGATACACACTCTCTTCGGTTGCAGCCACTGCAAGGATTGCGGCAAGAATCGGTCCGATGCATGGTGTCCAACCAGCGGCAAAAGTGATTCCCACTAAAATGCTCCCGAAATATCCGGCAGGTTTATGTTTGATGTTGACTCTTTTATCGCCGAGAAGGAATTTGAGAGGGACAAGACCGGTAACATGTATTCCAAGAATAACGAGAAGAATGCCTCCAACTTTCCTGATGAGCGTTGCATTATCATGCAGGAACGAACCGATATAAGTCGCAGAAGCGCCAAGAAGTACAAAGATGAAAGTAAAACCGCAGATAAAGCAGAGTGAGTGAAAAATTGATTTCCGACGAATGACATGTGAGGGGTGTTCTGCCAGCAGGTCGGGATATGAAATACCGGACACATACATGATATATGACGGAATAAGAGGAAGTACGCAAGGCGACAAAAACGACAGAAGACCGGCAATAAACGCCCCGATGTAGGTAACTTCCTGACTGATCATGAAAGTTCCCTACTTCATCAAATCTTCCAGGAATGCGACAACTTCTGGGGAATCCCAGGCAGCGCCACCGATAACTTTCTTAACCAAAATACCCTGCTTATCAATTATAAAAGTTTCTGGAACTCCTGTAACTCCATAAGCCTTTGACGCTACACCAGTCCCATCCTGATAAGTCGGAAGTGAAAATCCGGTTTCTTTAAAAAAGGCTTCAATTGCCGGCTTACCTCCCTCGTCAATCGAAACTGCTACCATCTGAAAAGGTTTTCCGGCCATGAAAGTGTTCAGCTTCATCATGGAAGGAATCTCTTCGCGGCAAGGTGGACACCAGGTAGCCCAGAAATTGAGCATAACTACTTTACCTTTAAGTTCAGATAATTTGAGTGGAGTACCATTGGTAATTGACTGCACGGAAATTTCCGGAGCGGGTTTCTTTTCTGTTGCTGTAGAACTGATTTTGGGTGACTCAGATTTGGTACAGCCAATAAGAGAAAAAATCATACATAATGACAATAGTAAAATAATCCGCTGCATAAAAACCTCCGGTAATTTAATTATACAGAAAGGAGAAAGAAGAATAGTTCTAGTCTGGCTTATTTGCTGCGAGTTACTACATAATCGGACAGGCTTATCAGAGCGTTATGAACCGGTGAAGCTTGAAACATCTCAAGGTGACACTTGCACCGGTTAATATAAGAGCGAGCATGCTCAACTGTATATTCTATTCCACCATACTGCTTTACCAGACCGGATACGGAACGGAAATCATCCAGTGACATTTCATCCTTTTCGACCACCGAGGCTATAATCGCACGCTCGGAGTCATTGCATCTGCTGAGCGTACGGATAAGCGGCATCGTAATTTTGCCTTCTTCAAGGTCATGACCGATACTCTTACCGAACTCTTCCTCTGTCGCAACATAATCAAGAATATCGTCCATTAGTTGGAAGGCAATACCGAGATTCATGCCATAGTCGGCCAAAGCCTGCTGCTGACTCTGAGATGCGGCACCTAGAATTGCACCAGCTTCACATGCAGCTGACATCAGAATAGCAGTCTTTGAACGTACCACATTTATATACTGCTCTTCCGTCAGATCAATTTCTCCCGTGCAGAGCAATTGCATTACTTCACCCTCTGCAATAACGGTAGTGGCATCGGAAAGCACCCGCAGGATGTCCATGCTGCCGACTCCAACCATAAGAGAAAATGATTTTGAAAAAAGAAAATCTCCGACCAGCACCGATGCCTCATTGCCCCAAAGTGTGTTGGCAGAGGCGATGCCGCGCCGCAAAGTAGCGCTGTCTACTACATCATCGTGCAGAAGCGTAGCTGTATGGATAAACTCAACAACGCTCGCAAGAGGGACTGCCTTATCGGCATCGTAGCCGCACAAACGTGCTGCAAGCAGCAGCAGCGCAGGCCTGATACGTTTTCCGCCGCTGGAAAGAACATACTCACCAACTTTCCGAATCAGTGGAACATCCGATTGCAGATCCTTGCGGAACTGTAACTCTACCAACTTGAGATCTTCACCAATTATGTCTAGCGCAGCCTGCATTCAGTGGTATCCTTTAAGAAAATTCGGGTCATAGTAAGGTAACAGCTTCTGTTTTGTCAAAGCATTTTTGGCTTGATTCATGGCGCTTTGAAGCCTGATTCGTCTAATGTTTACATTGCAAGACGTATCAGCTGGGTATATGGTGATCTAACTTTAACCTATTAGATTTGTGGCAAAGGAAAAATAAATGCGTTTCGACGAACTTCCAATTCCGGAACTGGTGCTTCGCGGCATTGCTGAAACCGGGTTCACTACATGCACTCCGATTCAGGAGCAGACTTTGCCCATCACCTTGAAAGGCACCGACATTGCCGGTCAGGCACAGACAGGAACCGGTAAGACAGCCGCTTTCCTGATTTCACTGTTTACCAGACTGCTGTCAAACAACTCTCCTGCCGGCCGACCACGAGCATTGATTTTGGCGCCTACCCGTGAACTTGTAATTCAAATTGAAGCGGATGCCAAACAGCTTGGTTCTCACTGCGGATTTGCAGTTCAAGCAATATATGGCGGCGTCGATTACATGAAGCAGAAAAACGCCCTACTTGATGGCGCAGATATTATAGTTGGTACACCGGGACGTTTGATAGATTACTTAAAGCAGAAGATCTATAGTTTAAAAGACATTGAAGTGTTGGTTATCGATGAAGCTGACCGGATGTTCGATCTCGGCTTCATTGCCGATCTTCGCTATATTCTCAGAAAGCTGCCGACTTTTGAAAAGCGTCAGAACATGATGTTTTCGGCTACCCTCAACCCACGGGTTATGGAACTGGCTTATGAGTTTATGAACTCACCGACCAAAGTTTCGGTTACACCGGAAACCATGACCGCCGAAAGGGTTGAGCAACTTCTGTTTCACTGTTCGCGCAAAGAGAAGTTTTCGCTCTTATTAGGCCTTTTGCGGCGCGAAGGAATGGCACGCACGATGATATTCATCAACACCAAACGCGAAGCAGAACATCTCCATAATCTACTCAACGCAAATAATTTCCCGTGTAAGGTTATTTCTGGAGATGTTGAACAGCGAAAACGCATGAAAATACTCGACAACTTCAAAGATGGCACGCTCCCCATCCTTATTGCTACCGATGTGGCATCAAGAGGCCTCCACATTGATGGTGTTTCTCATGTCATAAATTACGACCTGCCTCAGGATTGCGAAGATTACGTTCACCGGATTGGACGTACAGCCCGCGCAGGCGCCGAAGGAAAAGCAATTTCCATGGCCGATGAGGATGGTGCATTTTTTCTGGAAGCGATCGAAAATTATATAAAAGCGAAGATTCCGACCGAATGGGCTGATGACGAGCTTTATGTTCTTGACTACATCCGTACCGCCAGACCAAAACGGGTTCAGGAAATCAAAAATAACAAGCCAGGTAGTTCAAAAACACCAGATCATAAGCGAAACAAACCAGGTTCACGCCCTGCCGCAACTCTTAAGCCGCCGGTAATCAAAGCAGTCCTGGAAACTGACGCTGGAAATGAAGCAAAGAAAAAACGGAGACGCAGGAAAAATAAACCGGCAGGGGAAAAAACAGCGGCACCACCAATGCCCGTAGAATGAGCTCTAAAGAGGCGGCTACTTCAGATACTGACTGTTGACAACGTTGATCGGTGCACCGGACAGATAGGCAGCAATATTGGCCGCAACAGATGTCAACAGACGCTTTCTGGCAGCTAAAGAAGCCCAGGCAATATGGGGAGTAAATATACAGTTTGGCGCCTTCAGCAAAGAGTTATCCGCCAACATAGGTTCGTGGGCTACAACATCAAGCCCTGCACCGGCAATTTGACCGGAACTGAGTGCTTTGGTCAGATCAGCCTCGTTAATCAGTCCACCTCGAGCCAGATTCAACAGAAACGCACTTTTTTTCATCATTCCTAAGAGTTTGGCATTCACAAAACCACCGTTCTCAGGGGTTTGTGGGCAGTGCAAGCTGACAACATCAGCTGAAGCAAACAGCTCTTCCAGCGGCACGAATCTCACAGGTACGACACCGGTCTCCGATGGAATCCTTGGGCTATATGCCATAATCTTCATACCAAACGCTGATGCAATCCGTGCTACAGCTCTCCCGATAGTACCATATCCTATGATACCCATAGTCAGACCATCCAGCTCAAGCAGAGGAGTTTTCCAGTATGCATGATCCGTACACCTGACCCACTCTCCCCCTTTTACCGAAGCATCATGAAGCCCGACATGCATCGCCAACTCCAATAGAAGTGCAAAAGTGGTCTGTGCCACTGACTCGGTTGAATACGCCGGAACATTAGATACCGTAATCCCACGTTTTCCAGCAGCAGCAACGTCAACGTTATTATAACCGGTTGCCAGCATAGAAATATATTTCAGCTTAGGCAGCGCTTCAAACGCAGCATCATCAAGCTTAACCTTGCTGAGCAGAATGATTTCGGCCTCCACAGCACGTTCAAGCTTCAATTCCGCAGGGGTACGGTCATAGATGATGCAGTTACCAAGCTTTTCAAGCGGTTCCCATGGGTTGTCACCGGGATTTATCGTGTAACCGTCAAGAATTACTATATTGGCTTTTCTGGTCATATACTCACCTTAACTGGATTTATCTTTACTCAGTGGTAGCAGATGTGGGTTCAATCTCTCCCTCATCCTCGGTTATTTCTGAACCGTCCTCATTTTTTTCACTTTTGCGAGCTTTTTTATCTTCCTTCTTTTTTATGCGATCCAGCTCTTTCTTGCGTTTTTCAAATGAATAATTCGGCTTAGCCATTGTCTATTCTCCTTAAAATTGCATCTCAAAATTCTACCTGTAG
>CAJBRY010000347.1 GCA_903958085.1 uncultured Geobacteraceae bacterium | reverse complement strand
GCCTGCAAAAATAAACGCACGGTTCATTCCTACAACGTCATCACCGCTCCTGATATCTCCAAGTCCGGTTTGACAAGCACTCAAAACAACAAGGTCCGCCTTTATGTCCAACCCGAAAATTTCATCCGCCTGAAGCTTGCCATCTGCCTTTCCATCCCTGACCAGACGAATTGCAGAAAACAGGGGGTTGATCGGATCAAACTCCCCGTGAGAAGCTATGTGAATGACACCGAATTCGCGAATATGCTCTCGCACCCAGCTTTCAGTCGCACGCTCTCTGGTCAGTGTAGTCACATCCGGATAATTCCAGTGCAAAGTGCCTGCTTCTCGCTCGGCAAAGGGAAGATCAAGAGATGAGTTACCAAGATCCGGATTTCCGATTGCCAAAATATGCATTTTTTTATCGGTCTGACGTCTTGCCAGAGTATATTTCAAAACAGAAGCCGCAGGCAGATAAAAGAGTTGCTGGCGATCAATCAGATAATCTCGCCCGTCACTAAGCGTAGCAAATGCCAGATAATGAAGAGCCCCGTGCGGAATAATTCCGACAGCGCGAAGAGTCCCGCTATTCGCAAGAGGCTCGGCGAGCAGAATATTATAAAGTTCGCCGGACTGCTTCTCAAGGGGCTCCAGATTCTGTAACATACGTCTATATGATGAAATTCTGGATGACAGTTCCTTTGCGGAAATATTCTTTATAACCAGAGTAGTCTTGTCACGGTCAATCTTCCAGCAAAGCAGACGATCCTGTAGCTGATAATAGGACAACAGAACCACTCCCGGTTCGAGGATTTTACTTATCTCGTCCAACGTGGTAGGGTTTACTTTCATCAAAGAGAGTAGCTCAGGGCGCTTCCTCTCAATTTCAACCAGCAGATCCTGGTAATTACCTTTCAGTTTTTCAAGCGCTTCAGAATAGCGTATTCGCTCCTTAGGGTTAGCGGCCTGGACAGAAAGATTTTCCTGTTCAAGCATCTGATTCTTAAGGCGGTTCTGACGGTCATACAACTCCTGATCGACAGATTCCGAAAGCGACAATTTCTGGCGTCCAAGAATATCTATCAAGTTGCGTGAGCGGGAACGCTCAGCCACGGCAAATGCCTCATCACCCCTTTGCATGTCAACAAGCAAGCCGACCAGACCGGAATATACTTCCATCTTATCGGCAAGAAATCCATCCTTCAACTGATCAAGCTTTATCTCGGCGCGCAGTCCTTCAACAGTATCCAACGCCTGCTGGTAAGAGACCACAGCCTTCGTAGAGTTTCCTGCGTTTTTCTGCAACCTTGCCAATCCGAAAAGCGCCCGCCAGCGGACCTCACGTAATAAAAGTGCGTCAGCAATCTCCAGCGCTTTCTTGTAACTTGCCTCGGCATCATCCGATTTTTTCAGTTCAGACTCAGCATCTCCACGGGCGAGAATAATTTTGGCAAGATTTACCTTGTCACCAATCTCGCCAGCCAAGCCGGCAGCCTCATCGAAGTGCAACAGTGCAGAAGCAGCGTCACCCATTTTCAGGCGAGTTTGACCGAGGTTTCGAAGATCATAAGCCATTGCCCAACGAGAACCAAGTTTGCGATCAATTGCAAGCGCCTTCTCAAGTGTCGCAAGCGCCTTGGAATAATCGCCTGACTCTCTTTGCACAAGACCTATGTTATTCAAGGTGGTTGCAATCTCATCGCGACGGACTGCAAGTTTTTCAGCTTTCTCAAGTGCACCACGCAGTTCCAGCAGGGCTCGTTTATTATCGCCAAGCGTCCACCAGATCAGGCCACCGGTATTTTTTGCCATGACCTGTTCAAGAGACCAGTTCTCCGCAGACGCACTTTTTTCCACCTGCTCCCTCAAATCAAAGGCTTCCTGATAGCGCCCCTGAAACCAGGCATTATTTGCTTGTTCAAGCACGATCCGCATTTTTGTGCGCAGATCTTTTGAACCCACTTTTTTTAAAGCAGACAGATAAAGCTTATCTGCGGCTGAGAAATTGCCCAGCAAACGCAGGCAACGTCCCCGTTCAAGAAGAGTTTCAGCTTCAAGCGCGGAGTGTTCAGATTTGGTGTATAATTCTCCAGCCTGAGCGTAGTACTGCTCAGCTACAGCGTACTGGTTAAGGCGTAGATCGTATATACGGCCAATATTCCGATACTGCTCGGCTAGAGAAACATCGTCCTTCAAAGTTCTTCGCAATCCGGCAGACTCTTCAAAAAACGATCGGGCGGCAGTGAAATTTACCGAATTTTCCATTACGATTCCGAAATCGGCAAGCGCCGCTGCCTGCTCTTTTGACATACCAAGATCGGCAAAAATCCCGACACCTTCTTTAAGTGATACTGCAGCATCTGAAAAACGCTCGGCATTACCCTGCAAAAGCCCAAGCCTCAAAAGAGCATCGGCATGTTCAACAGAATATGGTTTTTCCTTAGCCAGACTTTTAACCAAAGCATCGGCATGAATAATTGCCCTATCGGTAAACCCGGCAGAATATGCACTTTCACGTGC
>CAJBRY010000346.1 GCA_903958085.1 uncultured Geobacteraceae bacterium | reverse complement strand
ATAAACATTGATCTGATACATTCTCTTCCGGGGCAAAGTCTTGATCAGTGGCGTTCTGAATTGCTTTGTGCAGTTCAACTCCTTCCGGAACATATATCTGTCTATGGACTTACGATCGAGGAAAACACTCCGTTTGGGTTAATCTACCCTGCTTCTTCTATGGATCTGCCGGATGAAGACCTTTCTGCTGATATGTTTGAGCTGGCGGACGAACTCCTGACACTAAACGGATTCGAACATTATGAGATTGCGAATTATGCGAAGCCAGGATACCGCTCCCGGCATAATAGCGGTTACTGGAAGCGTGATGGTTACCTTGGAATTGGTGTTGCAGCACATTCTTTCATGCGTGAAGGTTATGGAATCCGTTACAATAATCCGGATAATTTGGAGGAGTATCGGCAATTTGTTTCGGAAGGAAAATTAGTGAGGTTAGGAGAAAAGATTATAACTTTAAATGATGCAATGTCAGAATATTTATATCTGGGATTGCGTCTTTCGGATGGGGTCAACTTTTCTGCTTTTGAATGTGAATTTGGCCTGCCACTTGAATCTGCCTATTTTGACGCAATTAACAAACTGACAAAACTAGGACTACTTGTCAATAATGGAGTAAGTATATCTCTTACTCGAAGGGGTATGTTGCTTTCAAACCAGGTATTTCAGAGGTTTATTATTTGACTTGACTATCAGTAGCCGTCCTTTTGATTTCTTTCTCCTTGCCACATAGATCAAAGTATTTAATAATGCGTACGAAGAGATAGCTTAGAAGCGCTTTCTGCTCGAAGGAGCTCATGCAACGGATGTATCATTTTTTTTCAATTCTAGTCTTTCTGCTGACGGTAACAACTACCTCATATGCAATTACTGAGATCCGTACTATACCGACCAGGCCTGGCGTTACCCTAAACTTTCTTGCTATGACTCCAGCAAAAGAGGGGTTCCGTGATGCGCTGATACTGTTTCCTGGAGGGAATGGAGCCCGTCCTTTTAAAGTAACAGAAGCCGGTGTAGTCACCGGTTGGAATTTTCTTGTTCGTAGTGCTGGAAATTTTATTCAAAACGGTTTATCTGTTTTTACAGTCGCGCCCCCCTCCGACCATCCCACCGGCATGAGCACCGGCTTTCGAGAATCCACAGAACACGCCGAAGATATCAGCTTTCTGACGCAACACCTCGAACAACAGGGTTATGAGCGCATTTTTCTTGTTGGTAATAGCCGTGGGACGATTTCAGCTGCTTCGCTGGGAGCCAGACTTAAAGACGATCACCTTAAAGGAATAATTCTCACATCCTCTCTTGAATACGACAACTTTCTGCGTTGGATCCCTCTTGATCAGCTGCAGCTTCCAGTTCTTATGCTTCATCATCGCGACGATGCCTGCCGTGTAAGCTCGTTTGAAGAAGCCAGAATAACTCAGACCAGTCTTAGCGACACAACCGAAGTTGAATTTACTGAAGTCAACGGAGGTGCATACCCCCGTTCAGCGCCCTGCGACAACCTGAGTGCACATGGTTTTTTCGGGGTGGAAGAAAAAGTTGTTCAGGTCATAGCGGACTGGATTGATGGTCACAAAGCTCCTGACAGGATTGAATAATAAATGGAAGTTTTGTCTAATATATCTAAAATACTAAATTTTAGATGGGTTCTGTTTGTCATGGTGTCTGTCGCTATTGCTTTCGTTTGCGGCTATTTTACAGGCAAAGGGTGGCACAATCGAGTGTCATTTCATGACATGATCATAAACAACCCAAGAGAACTATCTGCGCTGGTTACTCCGAACGACAAGCGTGTCCATGCACTTGCTGATTCCCTTAAAGGTTATGAAAATGCTTATCTCTATGTAAGAGATCGTATAGAAAACGACCCTTCTACTCCGGCAATGCCAGCCGGTGACATTATCGTAGAGGGGCGGGCAAGCTGTTTTGGAAAAGCAATTGTACTGTGCAGCCTCTATCGGGCTCTCGGCAAGCCTGCCTCACAGGTAAGAATTGTTATTGGAGAAGCCGACCTTCCGACAGGGGGTTTTGATCATGCGTGGGTCGAACTGGAACATGAAGGGCAGTGTTTGCAACAGGATACCACTAACATTCTGGGAACTTTTTCTTTTGGCCAGTTTCGTGACGTAAAATACGTTGAGACTTTTATCAAAGATGAAGAATTTGTGCTCAATGACAAACGATTTGCCATTGTTTCCCAATTGAACCGTATGAAAGTAACAGGGCATCCCAGATTCTGAGATAGTTCAACAATATTTGAAACAATATCAATATCCGGAGTTAATAGATGAAAACCGCAATTCTTATGATGGCTCACGGAAGTCGTATTGCTGAGGCAAACGATGCCGCTCGCGAGGTGGCAAAAATGGTTCAGGACATAACATGTTTTGAAATTGTAGAGGTTGCGTTCCGTGAAATGCATGAACCTGATATTCAAAAAGGCATCGATAACTGCGTCGGTCGTGGTGCAGAGCGTATTATCCTTATGCCATATTTTTTATTCATGGGAGCGCATGTTCAACATGATCTTCCTGAAGAGATAGAGGAAGCTCAGAAACGACATCCTGAGTTGATCATGAAGATGGGAAGCCACCTTGGTGTTCACAGAAAGCTGGCAGAAATTGAGGCCGAGCGTATTACCGAAGCTCTGGATAAATTTGGATGGCACTGATGGATAGGCAGCATAAAACATCCGCAATAAATACAGACAAAAGATGGAATATCTTTGTTATCTTTATGCTTTCTGCCGTGACTCTTATGATTTATGCCAGAACTGTTGATCACGGATTTATAATAAACTGGGATGATGACAAATATATTATTAACAACCTTGATATACAGGCGGTTAACTTTGCCAATTTTAAGGCCCTGTTTTCTAAACACTATGTAGGAAATTACGCTCCTGTTCACCTGATGTCATATATGCTTGACTATCAGATTTGGGGACTCAGCCCCGCAGGTTATCACTTTGAAAACATCCTCTGGCACGCTATTAACGGTTTTCTGGTTTACAGACTCTTGTTGAAACTTGATATTCCAGCTCTACCAGCAATGTTTGGGGCGACTTTGTTCACCCTTCATCCAGTTCAGGTTGAGTCTGTTGCATGGGTCGCAGAACGCAAAAATGTGCTTTCGGCATTTTTCTTTTTGCTGGCAATTATCACTTACATT
>CAJBRY010000345.1 GCA_903958085.1 uncultured Geobacteraceae bacterium | reverse complement strand
CGCATACACGTAGCTTGAGCCAGCGCGCGCCAGTTAGCACTAATCTTAGCCAAGTCCGCCACCTTCAAGCACATACGCAATGACACTTCGCGCAATTTTGTGTGATTGTCCCAGATGAATGCCATAATTTCATCAGATTGTTCCATCGAGAAATCATACTCGCTGAACAAGCCGCCATCGGCATCACGGTGGACCTGCTTGATGCGCAACATCTTATCACGCTCCGTGTTGATTGTCAGATCCAGAAAGTGACAACGAGATTGCAACGCATCCAAGTGAGCCTTGATTTTGTTTTGACGCCGATCATTGAAATTCATATTTGTAATGAAAATCACAGACCCATCAAAGTTGAAAGTATTCGGGATACCTTCTTCTCGCAGCAACCGCGAATCTTTATTCCACGAAATACGCCGAGTCTTGCCTGAATCAAGCGCACCCTTAAGAATGTTTAGTGCATCTTGATCTTCCCACACATCACAATCGTCAAACACTAGAACATTTTTACGGTCCGAATACTTATACAATGTAGCGAACAGGCCAATGCCTGAGATAGCGCCCTTGACAATTTCAAATCGCGGGCGCTTGCCTGCAATTTGATCAAACATACTAGCCTTTTGCATTTGGGTTGTAACACCGTATGATTTGCCGACACCCGGGGGGCCAGTCACAATCATTGCACGAATGTCGCCGCTGATGCAAGCCATAGACATTTCATCCAACACAGCAAATCGACTAGCGATCCGATCCATAGCTTGGACCTCTGATTCGTCCTCGACTACAGTAGCTTGCGGGCCGGCCACAACCTCGTCACCGCTCAGATATTTAATATCATTAATGCTATCCACTTTAACTTTAACTTCCGGAATAGCAATAGCAAACTGCCCGTCATTCTTAACTGTCACGTAATTTCCCTTTTTACCTGTTTGAAACCCCTTGACCAGAGTGAACACTCCGTCGATAACGGGTTGATTGCGATAAGTACCTGCAAGAATTTGAATAGTAGCCATTGATTTTCTCCGTGTTCTCATTGTTTCAATACAAGTATTGTATCACATAACCCATTTATTGTCAATAAATTTCTTTTGACAAGTGGAACTTTTCTTTGGGATATTGTTCCTTGAATTCCGGGGTAGAGATAAATTGATTCAAGTCCGCCATCTTAAAAAAGACCTTGTTCAAGACCGTTTTGTTAGTTGCCAGATCAGTTACTGATAGATAGCACGATTTCGCTTTGCCTGCCATTCGTATGTTCCTTTAGTGGGTAGCTATTATAGCACGGGTGCTATTTATTGTCAAGCCTTGAGAATGTCAGTGATTCTGGCGTGAATCAAGTCCATTTCGCTTTGTTCCATATAAAAATCCGTCGTAGGATCGTAATATTGGCCTTCGATGTTGTCATAATACAACACCCTGCCCGAGAAGTTGAAGGGTCCTTCTAGGCCTTTACGCGGACCGTACTTGGTACGCATCTCGTCCATTTGCTCTTTGCTTGCGACAATTTTGTAGCCCATCTACAACCCCTTTCAACTGAACAAGACTCTATTATATAGCCAAATCTATTTAATGTCAACCTTTGAATTCGATGACCACGCCGGTCACTTCCCGCTTATAAGTCCCATTTCCACGGCCGGTATCTACACAAACACTCTTGTAAAGCCACTCAATGGATTCGATCTTTTTCCCAACTAAGGTACCGTGTGTCAAAGCTTTGACAAGTTCCTTTTCGTTGAGTTCCACGGTAGTTTTGATCTTGAAATTCATTTTCAAACTCCTGTAATTAACTGATTAAGTCTCTATTATATAGCCAAAGCCATTTAATGTCAACCTATGCTGATGTCTTCCATACCCGCTGTCCTCAAACGAACCACGTGCCCCAACATAAAGTTTTTACTTTCTAAACCCTTGAGAATTCCAAGGTACCTATTCCTCAGTAATGACACTTCATTGATGAGGGTTTCAAAATCAATTACTTCATCTTCGCCGTCTACATATTTTTCAGCATCTCGGCTAGTCAATGCCCTGTTATATGCTTCTAAGTATTTTTGAAAATGCTTTCGGCGAATCTGTCGTAGCTTGATATTGAGAAAATTCAACACGGCTTCAATTTCTTGTAGCTG
>CAJBRY010000344.1 GCA_903958085.1 uncultured Geobacteraceae bacterium | reverse complement strand
GATACCCTTAATGTTAGGATATAAACAAGAACAGCATTTAGAAGATGAAATAGTATGTTTTCAAGATGCATGAACGTGCTGTTCATCAACCAGAGCTGCTTGTCGATATATTGGCTAATACCCAAAAGCGGCCTGTAATAACCGCCAGCGGAAGATCTGGGAATAAAAATATCCCAAAAATTCATTAATTCGGCATTTAACAGATCATTTACCATACCAAGGTCATCAATGAGAGATATTTCAGCATTGATCGCAGGAAAATATACCACTAATACCACTATGCATATCAACAGAATCTGAAATATCTTCTTTTCAGGTATTAAAATCAAAGTGACTAACCCCACTGGAAGACAAAAATATTTTTATCAAGCAATATTTACACTTAACAACATCTTCATTTGAATTTGCCTAGAAGTCTGTCGGACTTGCGGAATCGTAACTAAAATTCGGCTGGGTGAGACCGGATTTTGCCGGCTTTGCCTGTTAATAGTCGCTCCATTGACCAAAAAACCATTGAGATCCGGGCAGCACAGACGGATTTGCAGTAGATATCTTCCTAAGTCTGACAGGCTGCTAGCAACAAACTTTTATCATCATCTATTTACTTGTTTTTCAAAGGGAATATCATAAATTTTTGCACAGATCTCACTAAAACTACTTCCCCATGGATAGACAGAATACTGATATATCCAACTTGATCTACTCATAAGGTGAAACTCCGTAAAAGTGTCCCGAACTTCATCCTTTGATGCCTTACACATTGGCAATTGCCCAAGGTGTACCGGTTTTACTTTAATTATTTTAATATCAAACTTCTCTTTCAGTATTCTCTTTATCGATATGTTATCAGACAGAACCAGTACATTAGTTCCCCAAATCGACAAAACCTCCTCAACAAACCAGTTTTCCAATCTTGATGGTAGAGTCAATTCAGAATTAAACTGATTATCTCCCATTCGTATATGTACCGTACAGTATCCGGAAAGCTCTAGCTCATCTGCAATAGCAGATATGTATGAAGATAATTTCTTGGTTGGTCTCAGCCGTCTAATTAAAAACTGTCTACACGACCTCGTAATATCCTGATTTGGTACAGCATGCGTGATCAGGCAGATTTTACCCAATTCAGATTGTCCAACAACAAAAGATTCCAGTTCACAGTTTTTCTGATTGAAAAACTCATAAACCGGCAACTTATCCAATCCATCAGCATTGTAATGTTGTTTTAATAAATCATACAATGAATGAAAACTAAAATCCAAATTCAGTTTAAAACCATATTTTATTGAAAGCTCATAAAGAGTTATTGTTCCCCTTAGAAAATCACCAAAACCAGGAGACTGCTGGATAGTTGTACAGTTTTGCCGATAAGTGTGTACTACAGTAAGATTAGATAGTTTTGGCAATTCAAAACTGGCATTACATTTTACGGAATATCTAGCAAACAATTCTTTATTTTCGTTAGTTATATTGAGATTATCAAGTTCATTCTTAAAAGTTAATGATGAAGCTAAAACCCTGCCTGATTGAGCTATCTGACAGCAGATGTCATCATTTGCAACTGCCCAGTTATATTTTTCCTCGAGGTCAGACAGGTCCCCTGCAACTGGGATATAATGCTGAAATGGTTTCAGTCGAGGATAATACCACTGCTCGTAATGCGAATTTACTTTAAAGACTACACTCTTGCAGTATAGTTTCCAGAAAAGTCCACTCCACGCATTAACCTCACCATCTACATCCAGCAGATACTTGTGCTTTAATTGCTCACTTTTTGACACATATTTTGATATTAAAACATCGGAACAATTTTGATATCCCTTGCTCCACTCCAAAAGCAGTGAACGCTGTGATCGTATTTGCTGTTGGTCGTAAACCTTATATGCAAAACCATGGGAACTGCCACGCCAATAAAGCTTTGGCACTTTTTCATTCCATAGGCAATCATCTCTGTCTATTTCATCACGAAGGTTCAGATAACCTTCAGATTCTATAAAATCAGTATCAGGAAGCATTATGGTAAAAGGATCGTTTTTGTGACGACCAAAAGACAATACTGGATAATCAAAAACTGGAAACTGGTCTTTCAGGGGAAAAGACTGAATAAACCTTCCTGGCTCTCCAAGGGTCCCTTTTCCAACAAACATTCTCAGAGTTTTCCTGTTAGGCCTAAAAAAATCAGGCTGCTCGGATGGCTCCGCGTGTTCACGCCAAGAATCATAAAGAGTGAAGAAACCTTTGAATATTAAATCAGGTTTTCTCTTCTTATATTCAAATATGATCTTTCCGAATAATTCCAGTCTCTGTTTATGTACGTTTTTTGTAGGGGTGGTGATTATAATAGAACCATCCTTGCGGATGTCAACAAAACCAAGTTCGCCGACAATTGTAAGAATTTCCCTCACAGTCATGTATAGCTCAGATTATCAAGGCACGAAACAGTGTCAAGCAAAGCAATCCTATCCTTGAACTGCTGCCCCTCACCATAATGATAAAATGCTTCCCCCTTCCCATGAAAACCAAAACAGTTATCCAAATTATATTCACACTCAGCAATTTTAGCTTCCAAGGCAAACTTCATGGCCAGTTCAACAGGAGCATATCTGCAACCTGCAGCAATAAAAGTATCGTAGCAAATATTAGTCAGCAAAATATCTTCATGCCGAAATGACTGGCCAAGACCTGCTGCAATCTCCATGAACTTTCTGCTTCTAAGAGAAAAACCACCATTACCAACCCTGTTTCTTTTACACCATGGAGCCTCAGGCGGCCAAGGTGCGCCAATATAATCATATTCAAAAAATTCATCTGTCCATAAGTGAGGATTTATAATAAAACCGTCTGAATGAATAGAAATCATAAAATCAGTCGTCAGATATCCTGCCATTTTTTCGATACAAAATGAACTATATTCAGACAAACTAGTTATCGGGGGTATCTTTACTACATTCACATCTTCACAAACAAACTTATGAGAAGTAAAAAGAACCTTTTCATGAAAACTAATGTAATTGCTCGAGTATTTAAGTGCTTGACAGGCAATTTCAGGCTTTATACAGTCTATCACTATCAAGCTTACATTATTTAACTCCAGCATGATTTACCTTGCTTTTACGTTTTTGAGTGCGTTGTATTACAATCAAGCCATTATTATCAACCGATTCATGAACAAATTTCCAATCTTGGTGAGAATCGAGAAACTCGTCTATCGCCTTTCTGATACCACCAGAACCGTCCATAGGGGGTCTCTGCACTGGATGATTTGGATCCGTACTTGGAAAACCTTCACCCGCCTCACCATATTGAAAGTGTCATGAAACGCTATATATCTGCTAATCTTACCTGCGTGCAACTTCAATTCTTTCTTTAATTGTGCATAATAATGATAGGTGTCAATAAAGAGCAATTCTGTTTCTTCAATTTCAACTTCCAGGACATTATTTCCGAGATAAGTACAATAGTTTCTCACCCGGTGTTTCCGGATAGACACAATTTAGTTTTTACTGTTGACATTAGAAATGATTCGAATTTGTTTACAAAAGATATGTCATCGCAAATCTTTGAATCCAGCATCTCCGTGCGTAAAGTTTTACGAATATTTACAAGAAGTTCCAAATCAGAGGCAAGCCTGCAAGCAGAAGCAATATAGTCGTTGTCGGTTTCATTAGCAAACTCTTCATGACCCATCATTGTAAGAAGACTCAAACCAACTCTTGAAGCATGTCGATCGCCATACTTACTTATAACCGGCACACCCATCCATAGCGCCTCACAGGTAGTAGTGGTGCCATTGTATGGAAAAGTATCCAATGCAACATCTATGTTTTCGTATTGGGCAAGATGAGACTGGGTATCAGGGTCAGAACGTTTTATTATTAATCTCTCTTTCATAATTCCATATTTTTTGAAGCGCTCCAGCATCCTGGCAACAGTAGCATCATCGATAAAATAATGATTCTTTAAAAACAACTTGGAATCAGGAATATTGTGCAGGATTTGAGACCACGCCTTTATTACACCATCTTGAACCTTTGGCAGCATATTGAATGAACCAAAAGTGATGTAACCATTTTTTATTGCAGGTAACAAAGACACCTCAGGGGCATCTTGGGGAGGCTTATAACAGAGAAAACAATCCGCAATTCTGACAAGTTTCTCACTATGAAGCTTGTCTGCTATTCCAATTGGATCTGCTATTGAGTCAGTAATACGGTAATCCATCGAATTGATACCAGTTGTATTGGGATAACCAAGCCAGGAAATCTGCACCGGGGCAAGTCGCCTCTGAAAGAGTCGAAGCCTGATTGACTGCCCGGTATGACCAGCCAAATCGATGAGAATATCAGGCGCAACCTCTCGAATCACACTTTCTACTTCATCGTCAGACAATAAAGAGATTTCTCTCCAGCCATCTGCAAGAGCGATCATCTTTTTTGTCATATCATCAATGTTATTAGCATCACTGATGCAATAAACCTCGAACTTGCTTCTATCGTGATTTTCTAACAGAGGAAGAAAAAAGTAACCTACTGAATGGCGACGAAAATCCGGTGAGATATAGGCGATCCGAATTCTTGACCTTGGGAGGCGGACCGGCGAAATTAAAGAAATTGCTCTGCAGTGCTG
>CAJBRY010000343.1 GCA_903958085.1 uncultured Geobacteraceae bacterium | reverse complement strand
GCTTCTTCAGCTTCTGCCTCACTCTTTTGAACATCTTCAAGGTGCGGTTTTTCGCGCTTTACAATTTCAAGTTCAAGTTGATTTAGCAGGAATGAGGTCTTACCTTTTACAGTAACTTCGATTTCATAATCATTTTCAATTTGGGTAAGTTCACGTTTTTTGCGATTAAGTAGATAATATGCCACTTCCAGTGGCAAGCCGCCTCTTACTTCGGCAACAGTTCCTTTGGCTGCAGCAGCGTGAACCTTGCGTAAAAACGATACCGCCATTGCCTCAACTGACTTAACCTTACCGCGACCCTCGCAGTGAGGACACTCAAGATGAATCGCATCATTCAGTGTCTTGGCAATTCGCTGGCGAGACATCTCCATTATGCCAAATTGAGAAATCCTTCCGACATTAACTCGAGCCTTATCCATCTTGAGCGCATTTTTTAGGTTTTTTTCTACTTCAATATTATGCTTATTTTCTCTCATGTCGATGAAATCTATAACAATCAGACCACCAAGATCGCGCAGGCGAAGTTGACGTGCAACCTCTTCAGCTGCTTCCATGTTGGCCTTAAATGCAGTGTCCTCAATGCCTCTTTCACCGCTTGATTTTCCGGAATTTACATCGATCGACACCAAAGCTTCGGTCGGTTCAATAATTAGTGAGCCACCGGAGGGAAGTGGAACGCGCTTCTCATAAATCTGATCTATCTGTTCCTCAAGTTGAAAACGCGAGAATATAGGTCGTTTTTCTTTGTGGAGTTTGACCCGTTTTTCACAGGCCGGCATGGTGTCTCTGAAGAACTCCTTTGCTTCACGGTAGGCATCTTTGCTGTCAACCAGCACCTCATCAATATCATCTGAGAAGTAGTCCCGAATTGTACGAATAATAAGGCCGCTGTCACGATAGATTTCACCAGCACCTTTTATTTCGGCCGCCTTCCGGTTAATTGATTCATAGAGGTCAGTCAGGTTTGCAAAATCTTTCTGCAATTCTTCAGCTGTGCGACCTACAGCTTCAGTACGAATTATATAACCGGTCCCATCAGGTATATTCATTTCGGCAACTATTTCTTTAAGTTTCTTGCGGGCTCCCTCCTGCTCAACTTTTCTGGAGATTCCAGTGGAGTCACTGCCAGGCATTATAACCATATACCTTCCCGGCAATGAGAGGTAGCTGGTTAGGGCAGAGCCTTTGTTGTCTCGCTCATCCTTCTCTATCTGTACAACAAGTTCCTGCCCGCGTCGCAATACTTCCTGAATGCGCGGTCTGCGCTTGCGTTGTTCTTCAGGAATATCATCACGCCATTCCCAGTAATCGGGATGCAGCTCACCAATCTGGAGGAACCCCGGTTTTGCCCTGCCTATATCTACAAAAGCGGCCTGAAGTCCCGGTTCAACACGAAGTACAACACCCTTGTATATGTTCCCTTTTATCTGCTCCTTACCGCTTATTTCGATATTAAGTTCCATCAAACGGCCGTCGTGAACTATTGCTACCCGCGTCTCCTCGGGGTGCATGACGTTAATTAGCATTTTTTTGCTTACTTTTGTGCTCATGTAAGTTGTTCAACCTTTCAAGGTATAGCTTTCTTTGTATTAAGAACCGGTGGATTATATCTCTTTTGCCACTTAAAGCAAAGAAAAAGGGGGGATGGGATGCTTTCCGGTAGCAAGAGTGGCGACCTGAGCCAACGAAGTTCAGCGGACTTTGTTATGCAGGTCTTCAATTTTGTCACAGATTAAAACAATGTTCATTATTGAGCTGTTTCAGAGAAATTGAAGAAGAGCATTTTAGCTGTTTTGCGTACATTCAATTACACAGATATTACCGATCAACCCTAAATTGTATACAACATTCACTAGAAGCATTTATAAAACAAAAAACATTTTTTATTTGACAACTCGCGGACGTAAGTTTAGAAAATATCACCCTTGGTTTGATACTTAATGCGAAACAAATTTACAGGAGAAAAAGAATGGAACAGAAGAAGCCTAGCATCTACAGATATTTAATGAATCCGATGAGTATCATTGGTGGTGTGTTGGCTCTTATCGCTACTGTACTTATTGTTTCATTCCTGGCGCTTGAAACTTTTACCGGTCTTGAAAATCCTTATATTGGAATGTTTGTTTATTTTGCTTTTCCTGGCATGCTGATATTTGGCCTATTTATAATTCCTGTCGGTGCCTGGCTTGTTAGAAACAAATATCGAAAAGATCCTGAGGCTGGAATAGCCAGATTACCTCACCTTGATCTTAACGACCCGAAAAAACTAAAGTTGAGCATTTTTTTCATTCTTGCTTCTGTCATTTTTGTTCTTGTAGTGGGCGTTGCAACTCTGAAAGGTTTTGAATTTACTGAGTCTACAAGCTTTTGCGGTGAGTTGTGTCATGTTGTAATGGAGCCAGAGCATACCGCCTGGCAGAATTCTCCACATGCCAAGGTAAAGTGTGTTGAGTGCCATGTGGGACCAGGTGCTGACTGGTATGTAAAAGCAAAAATTTCAGGATTGCGCCAGGTATATGCTGTATTGACTCATTCGTGGCCAACTCCGATCCATACTCCAATTGAGAATTTGCGTCCTGCGAGGGGGACCTGTGAACATTGCCACTGGCCTGAGAAGTTTTACTCCGGTCGGCAGAAAATCTTCTATCACTATGCTCCAAATGAGGAAAATACTCCTCGTGAAGTCAATATGTTAATCAAAATCGGTGGAACTCCTAAAACTCCGAATGCTATGGGTATCCACTGGCATATAGGCCGTGAAGTCACCTTTATTGCGGGCGACAAGAAGCGTCTTTCAATCCCTTATGTTGCTGTAAAGGGGCCAGATGGAAAAATAACAGAGTACATGGATCCTGCAAAACCACTGTCGAAAGAAGAAATTGCCAAAGCTGAAAAGCGCTTGATGGATTGTACTGACTGCCATAACAAGCCGACGCACATATACCATTCTCCGAGTGAGGAAATTGACCGGCATTTTGCATCCAACACCCTTGATCGCAGCCTCCCATATC
>CAJBRY010000342.1 GCA_903958085.1 uncultured Geobacteraceae bacterium | reverse complement strand
TGCGAGTCAAATGGCCGAGCATCTTCAGAACGATATTTTTCCCGGTTTACGGGTTGGATTGCTGCACGGCAGGCTGACCCCGGCAGAAAAGGAAGGAGTTATGTCTTCCTTTACGTCGCGGGATTTTGATATTCTTGCTTCGACAACCGTGATAGAAGTTGGTATTGATGTTCCAAACGCTACGCTAATAATAATCGAGCACGCAGAGCGCTTTGGACTTTCGCAGTTGCATCAGTTGCGTGGCAGGGTAGGGCGTGGTAAGGATAAGTCATATTGCGTTCTGATGACAGGCGGAAAACTGTCTGAAGATGGTGAAAAACGTCTTCGCGTTATGGAGTCAACCTGTGATGGATTTCGTATTGCTGAGGCTGACTTAGAAATTCGCGGGCCTGGTGATTTTTTAGGTACACGTCAGGCGGGGATGCCTGATTTCAGGGTTGCGAACATTCTGCGGGACGGCAATTTGCTTGATAAGGCTCGTAAGGCCGCTTTCGATCTACTGGAGAGTGATCCCGGATTGGTTCAGCCTTCCCATTCTCTTTTGTATGATGAGTTGCTGCGTCGATGGGGAAACAGATTGGAGCTTGCTTCAATAGGATAGGGTGTTAATGCAATTAGTTACCGGTTTGAACGTTTATGACAAGACAATAGATGCATCAGTTGTAACCATCGGGAATTTTGACGGTGTCCACCAAGGTCATGCTGAAATTTTTTCACATCTGAAAAATACATCTGTTGCCAGGAGTTTACCTTCTGTAGTTGTCACATTTGAGCCCCATCCTTTAAAAATACTTGCACCAGATTCAGCGCCATTAATGATAACTACCTTTGAACAAAAAGCTGAGCTTATTGAAAAGTTCGGCATAGATTATCTTGTAGTTGTTCCATTTACCAGTGAACTCTCTCAGTTCTCTGCATCTGATTTTGTTATAAATATCCTTTGTAGTTCACTTGGTATGCGGCACATAATCATCGGTCATGATTACGCCTTTGGCAAAGGGAGGGAAGGGAATTTCCAGACTCTGGAACTGCTTGGCGAGATGCATGGTTTTACTCTTGAGGATATTCCCCCGATTGGTGAAGAGGCTACAGTCTTTAGCAGCAGTCTTGTGAGGTTTGCTGTTTCAGGTGGTGATGTTGTGTCTGCAGCACGAATTCTAGGGCGATATTACGAACTTTCAGGAACGGTTATTCATGGACGCAAGATTGGTCAATCAATTGGATTTCCAACTGCCAATATTTCCTCCAATAATGAACTGATTCCCGCTGATGGTGTCTATGCTGTGATGGTTAAGGTTGGTAGAAGGTTTGTAAAAGGTGCCTGTAATATTGGCTGCAATCCAACCGTTGGCGGGAAAAAGCAAACAATCGAAGTGTTTCTCCTGGATTTCTCTGACCAGATATATAATCAGGAGGTATCAATTCACTTTGTCCAGCAGTTGCGGAAGGTACAGAAATTTACTGAGATCTCGGCACTGAAATCAGCAATAAATAATGATGTAGAAAATGCTCGTTTCATTTTGAATAATCTTGATTTTAAATTTCTGTAACAATAGGCTGAAAGGAATCTTGTGCGCACTAAGATTGATATAAAATTCTGGCTCGGAATCGCGATTAGTGTCTGTTTTATGGTATTTCTCTTTAAAGACATTGAATTTTCGCAACTATGGTCAGTCCTGGCCAAGGTTGATTATCGATATGTTCTGCTGGCGGTAGCTTGTAATTTTATCAGTTATTTTTTGCGTGCGGTTCGCTGGCATTATCTTCTTATTCCGGTGAAGTGTGTTTCTCTTTCCTCGTTATATCCGGCCACAATAATTGGTTATATGGCCAATAATATGCTTCCTGCTCGTCTTGGTGAGTTTGTGCGTGCATACATTCTGGCACAACGCGAAGAGCTGAAAACGCCTGCTGTTTTTGCTTCATTAGTGATTGACAGGCTCTTCGATGGTTTTACGGTCATGCTCATTCTCTTGATAACAATCTTCACTCTGAAATTGCCACAAGGTCTTTCGGATGCAGAAACAGTTCTCAGAACTGGTGGAATTGTAACTTTTTTTCTATATGCAGGAGTTGTTGCCTTTTTATTTCTGCTAAAACGTCAGACATTGCGAACTCTTGCATGGACGGGAGTTCTTCTGAAGCCATTTCCAAAAAGTATTTCTGATCGAATAATTCCATTACTTGGATCATTTATAGATGGTATCAGAATTTCTTCAGTTGGGCGCCATATTGTAGCGATGCTCCTTTCCTCCATCGCAGTCTGGGTGTTTTGTGTTATTCCGGTGGATCTGGTGTTGCAAGGCTTTAATATTCAGCTTCCAATTACCGCTTCAATGTTCATTCTGGTTTTGCTTGTATTTGCTGTTATGGTTCCGGCATCACCAGGTTATATCGGCACATATCATTCCGCATGTTTTATGGGACTTTCAGCGTTTGGAATTGATAAATCAACAGCATTGAGTGTTGCACTTGTTATTCACGGTATAGGCTTTTTCCCGGTAACTCTTGCCGGTTTTTACTATCTCTGGCGTAATAAACTGAATCTGAACTTGATAGCCGCCGGTCGAGAAAATGAATGATGTGAAGGTTTTCTTCTAATCTGGCAATCACTCTTTATTTTAAGAAATGACAGGTGGTTCGTTAAATGAAAATTTTACTGGTTAATCCCCCGACTGAACGACAGCTTTTTGGAACCGGAGGTCTTTTTCTCCCTATTGGTCTTGGCTATATCGCTGCAGTTCTTAAACAGGAGGGGCATGAGGTTTTAATTGATGATCTTACAATTAACCCTTTGAGCGTTGAGCAGTTTGGTGAACGAGTCAAGCAACTTGGACCTGATGTGATTGGTTTTACCGCCGTTACTCCGACAGTCAAAATGGCGTTTGGTTATGCTTTGAAGGCAAAAGAGGTCGGATGCGCGATGACGGTTATTGGCGGTCCACATGTCACCGCTCTGCCGGAAGAATCCCTCCTTCCGGGTGTTGATGTTATCGTCAGGGGTGAGGGAGAGATTACGATGAAAGAACTCGTCGTATCTGCCGGTTCCCTAGATTCTGTTAAAGGTATTTCTTTTCGTCGAGGCGATGAGGTTATTAGTACTCCCGATAGAGAATTTCTAACCGATCTGGATTCACTGCCGTACCCATCTCGTGAACTTTTTCCGGATATGCGTCTCTACAAAGGGCAACCGGTTTTGGGTAACAGGACTCCTGTCGGCAATATTTCTACATCTAGAGGCTGTCCTTATGGTTGCCGTTTCTGTTTTAAGGCATTGTTTGGCACACGTTTCAGAACCAGAAGTGCTGAAAGTATTGTTGATGAGTGGGAGCATCTTATAAAATGTTTTGGTGTTAAGGAAATCACTATTTCCGACGATGCTTTTACCACTGATGCCAAAAGAGTGCATCAGGTATGTGATCTGCTGTTAAGTCGTAAGTTGGATATTCCCTGGACTTGTAGTAATGGAATCAGAGTAGATACTGCAACCCCGGATCTATTGAAACATATGCGTGAAGCCGG
>CAJBRY010000341.1 GCA_903958085.1 uncultured Geobacteraceae bacterium | reverse complement strand
TTACAGTAGTTGCCCTGATTTGTTTTTTTATGGTGCTGGCGATCTTCAGGGGCAGATTTTACTGCGGCTGGTTCTGCCCTATGGGGTCAGTTTACGAAAGAGTACTTTCTATCTTCAGTCTAAAAAAAGAAATTCCGCTATTTTTCGGCACAACATGGTTCAGATGGCTGGTTTTTGTTGTGATGATGAGTATTTTGGCAATAAGCCTGATTAGTGCCGGGAGCAATCCTGCAAAAATTGCAGACGCTTTCAGGGCAATGTGGATTATTTCAGGAAGTATAGCAATAGTTATTGGGGCTATCTATGCGCCAAGGCTTTGGTGCAAGATATGTCCCATGGGTAGCATTCAGGGAGTAATGAGCAAGAATACCTATCTTCTTCATATCAGTTCCAACTGTTCAGGATGTGGAATATGTGAAAAAGCATGCCCTATATCAAGCAGTCCATCTGGATGCAGAGAGAATGGGGTATTATCAAGTGTGGACTGTCTAAGATGTTTTAACTGTATCGAGAATTGCCATAAAAGAGCTCTGAAGTTTTCTAATTGAACTCAACCTGTTCAATCAGTTCTGCAACAGTTTTGCTTAGTTCAATATGGCGATATGGCTTCTGAATAAAACCGTCAGCTCCCAATTGAATCAATTCATCATCACTTCCCTCCAAGTGAAATCCTGAGGCTATAAGTATTTTGCAGCTGGGATCAAGAATTTTCAACTTTTCAAGAGTCTCTCTTCCGTTCATGTTGGGCATACTTCCTTTACTTCACTGTCAAGTTGATTCTGAATGTCTCTTCTTGTAGTAATTTCGTTATCGAGCAGAAACTTAAGAAAGTTTCTACGGTGCTGCTGACAAAATTGATTTGCCTTGGAAGCCGAAAAGACTGATGGCATCAGATTGTTATGCATATCATCAAGCCGAACTTTTATTTGCGACATTCCGCTAATTCCAAAAAGTCCGATCATGACGCAACAAACCAATACTACTGAATATCCGATAAGAAGCTTATTGCGAATTTTCAGGTTTGCGTAGACGCTCATGGATTTCTCCTCGGTAGACTCTCCTAGAGTTTGAACTGTCTTACCAACCGCTGCAGTTCTTCGGCATTACCACTCAGCATTGATGCAGCAGAGGCGGATTCCTGAGCACCTCGGGAGGTTTGTTGCACTACCTCGGTTATCTGGTGCATGTTGCTGGATATTTCACCGGTGGTTGCTGTCTGTTCCTCAGCAGCAGTGGCTATCTGATTTATCTGCATGGCAACGTCATTTACCTGATTTAGAATGTCTTGCAATGCCTGACCAGACTTTTCTGCTTCTATCGTACCAGCTTCAACCTGACGCACACCTTGCTCCATTGCTGTTACAGCCCCCTTGGTCTCGTGCTGGATAGCTTTGATCATCTCACCTATTTCGCGGGTTGCACGGGTAGTACGCTCTGCCAATGCTCGGACTTCATCGGCAACTACTGCAAAACCACGCCCCTGTTCTCCTGCCCTGGCTGCTTCGATGGCGGCGTTGAGTGCAAGAAGGTTGGTCTGATCAGCAATGTCTTCAATGGTGCCTATGATGGCTCCAATCTGGTCACTTCTTGCGCCCAGACTTTCAACTGTCCTGGCTGATTCCTGTACCTTTTCAGCAATCTGTCCCATAACCCTAACTGTTTCACCTACAACTTCTGCGCCACTCTGTGCAGTTTTAGATGCACGTTGCGCACCTTCTGCAACCATCTGACAGTTCTGAGCAATATCGCCGGATGTAGCAGCCATCTCTTCACCGGCAGTGGCAACTGTTCCTGCCTGTGCGGCAACTTCCTCGGAACCGGTAGCAATTTGATCTGCTGTTGCATTTAGCTGTGTAGCAGCGGAAGAAACCTGTGAAGATGTGCTGGCGATCTGACTGATCATGTTTCTGAGTTTTTCGATGAAGAGGTTAAAGTATTTACTGACGTCGGCCAGTTCGTCTTTGGTGGTGTCATCAAGGCGTTTGGTCAGGTCACCTTCTCCCTGGGATATGTCCATCAGCATCATACGCAGTGCATCAACCGGTTTCATGATGGTGCGCATCAACCAGGTTGCAAGACCGGCCTGAAGCAGGATACCTATAATGCCTATTATCAGTGCTTCGATTATTGCTGATTTTCGCTCTGCATCAAATTCTTCGTCGGCTTTTTTTGCCTCTTTCGTAATTGACTCGTCAATTTTCAGCATCATTTCTCGTACAATTTTGACCTGTTTGTCAGTGGCTTCATCAAGCTCTTTAATCTCTTTGGTTATGCCGTCAGTTGATTTGAGCAGTGGCAGCGTTTTTGTCTCAAAGATGCTTACTATTTCGTTGGCCGCTTTCTTTGCAGAGTCAGCCCACTCTTTCTCTTCTTTGGTGTCTGCTGCTTTTGCAACTTCATC
>CAJBRY010000340.1 GCA_903958085.1 uncultured Geobacteraceae bacterium | reverse complement strand
GTGGCTTCGAATGGTATTAGGTCTTTATATTCAGGCTGAGCAGAATATTTCTTGAAGGATTCTTCAAACCATAAGGCGAATTTCCCCTTAGTCGGCTCCCCTGTCTCGGCAATATCCCGGTAGTTTGAAACACGGTCTATGAAAAACAAGGACAATACTTTAATGTTCCGTGACCGCAACATTTTCTCCTTCTCAAAGTGCCGTGAAACTGTGTTCTCGATCTGCTGCCGCATCAACACATCCGTCAATCCTCCAGACGATTCCCCTGTGCGAATGGTTTTACCGTTGCTGAAGGTCACGGTCTGTTTTTCCACGTTGACAGAATCAATGATATATCCGTCCTTGTATGCATCCCTGTCGTTTGACAACTTGTAGAGATTTGTTTCACCGGATGATTTGCTGCTGTAAACCATGCTTCTCTTTGCTGTAACAAACTTACGCTCGACACCGTCTTTCGTGTTTACATCAATTTTCAGCTTTACGCTTATGGCCCTTGCGCTGGCTTTAATGTCCATCAGCTCCATAAAGGCGCAGTTTCCTCCCTGTTCGACAACGGTTGAATCCACCTCTATTTTTTTCACGAGGCCTAGATCATAGGCCTGTACCGGATCAAGTTTATATATGAGATTGTAGCTGTTCCTATGCGTGGCCGAGTAGCGCAGTGAGAGCAATGGATTAAGATTGGATAGTGCCTGTCGACGTTTTTCAGATTCCATGTTCTGAGGTTCGTCTATGATTACAATGGGACGGGTGGTTCGGATATATTCGATAGGAACACCCCAGTCGCTATTCCTGTATATGATGTTTCTGCTTGCCTCCGACAGTTCGTCGCTAGCCTTTGAGAAAGAGTCTATGTTGATCACCATTATACGCGGAGATTGGCTTCTGGCGAAGCTCCGTGCCTGTCCCTTGCGTTTTGGATCGAACACTTCGAAGTCAATTCCAGGATTTGCGAAAAGCAGGTTAAAGTCATCTTTAGTTATCTCAAGATTTTTAAGGACGCCCTCCCTGATTGCGATACTCGGCACGACAATAATGAACTTGCTGAATCCATATTCCTGATACAATTCATGGATAGTCCGTAGAAAAACGTATGTTTTCCCAGTTCCAGTTTCCATTTCTATTGAAAAGTTCATTCCATCAAGCGAATTTGAAAGAGGCAGTTTGTTTTCCTTCTGTATCGCTTTAAGATTATCAAGAACACAATTTTCTTCCAAAAGCATACGGTTTGCGAAAACTAAATCACTTCCGAGCGGAAGATCGTCATTGCAGTCGACCATTGCCGATGCCGAGCCTTGTCCTTTTGGATGTCCTTTGAAAAGGTTAATCGTCGAGCGGACTGCGCATGCCTGTTCAGGCTTATCATGCTTAAATTGAAGCTTCATGCTCATACGAATTTCACCTCGATCCCGGCATCCCTGAACTGCAGCGTCGCGTTTTTCTTAATCTTGTCATTCCCATTAAAGGATTCGTCAAGGAAAATTGCCTTGCGCGGCTTAGCTTTCAGCACGGAATCAAGCAGCGACTGTGACATCTTGCGACTTACGCAGATGGCAAGGCTTCCTTCATCAACAGAATACCAGGAATCTTTACCAATGACTTTCTTCTCAACTTCTGCTGTTAGTACTGCTTCTCCAGAGAGCATTAGTTCAAAAAGCAGTGTTTCGTCCGTAGTTCCAGTCTTAATATTGTTCACGCTGGCCTCGATCTGCTTTGGCAGTTCCTCCGCCGATCCACATTCCCAGTCACGGATACGGCTTTCGCCAAGCTTGAACGCTTTGAAACCCAGATCTTCTGGTTCACTGCGCCCACCGTCCGGCAAGTTACCTTCCGATTTTTTATCAAGATTCTTAATGGCTCGTCTTATTCGCTCCTTACAGATTTCTGCAATGTTGCGAGTCTTGCCAATTGAATCACAGAAATCGGCACCGGCTTTCTGATCTTTATTTTCAGGATCGAGCGATTCGGCTAATTGCACACAAATAAATTTACGATCCCCACCATCATCACGATTCAATTCCATAACTGCTTGTGCAGTTGTTCCAGAACCGGAGAAAAAATCCAAGATTAAATCATCTTGCTTTGTGTTTGATACACTTATCATACCTCTTAATAATTCTATTGGTTTTGGGTTATCAAAAATATTTTTACCATCGAAAAGTTTGGAAAGTGTATCTGATGCACCTTGGTTGTGCCCAAATTCATCATGAGACCACCAGTTTGTAGCACATTGCC
>CAJBRY010000339.1 GCA_903958085.1 uncultured Geobacteraceae bacterium | reverse complement strand
TGAATTAACTTTTGTTCCACATGAAATTTCAGTCACCACAGATTTCCATCTGACAAGCCGGATTATTATCAACATGGTAACTAATGCTCTTGAAGCTACTCCTGAAGGAGGACGGGTTTCATTATCAGTAGAATCTCAGCAAAACTCAATCTCGTTTTGCGTATGGAATGCCAGCGTTATTCCGGAAGATATTGCCAGAAGAATCTTCCAAAGAAATTTCAGTACTAAAGAGAGCATGGGGAGAGGATTCGGCACATATTCGATGAAATTGTTCGGAGAGCAGGTGCTCGGCGGTTCTGTTCAGTTTGAGTCCACAGATGACGCAGGAACCACTTTTAGATTCACGCTTATAACATAAGTTGTTGTCATTCGGATTTGTGCATTAAAGCTGGCAGCAGTAGCCGGGAAAACAAAAAGACACTCTGACCGGTAGGGTCAAAGTGTCTTTTGCGTGCAAACTCTTATAGACCTACTTCAAAGTTCCACAATTTAATTTACCTTGCAAACTTAATAAAGAAAACTGTCTCACCATTCAAACAGCGAAAACCTACTGTTCCACCTAGATAACGCTCGCCAAACAACTTCATGCTGTAAGTTCCAATGCCCCTGCCGGACGTCGCTTTGGTGCTGAATGAACGTTTAAAGAGTCGTATTTGGACATCTTTAGGGATTTCGCCCGGATTAGTGACCTCAATGCTGATATTCTCTGAGTCAGCAACAAGTGCAACCCTGACGGATCCACCCTTTGGAGTCGCTTCCAAAGCATTCAATACCATATTGCCGACAATGCGTCGTAACATTGAGCGGTCTGTGATCATGTAGCATTGGGGAGTCTCTTCCATAATAACTGTACGATCCGGTGTGCGAATATGGTTGCCATACAACTTGCTGACTTCCTGCAGCATGTCTTTAAGGTCAGTTTCTTTCATCTCCGGGACATATTCACCTCGCTCTGCGGAAAGTAGTCGGCGTTGCTGTGAAATTTCCTCAGCGAGGCTGTCAGATAGGTCAACCATAATTTCCTTATATTCAGCTTCGGCTTCAGGAGTCAGGCCGTCGCTGTCTTTCAGTAAGTCGGCTATTCCTCTGATTCCTCCGACGGTGTTTAATATGTCATGAAAAAATGTGCGCTCCAGCACCAGTCTCCGTTTATCAGAACCAATATCTTTAATGGCAAAAATTGTGAGCAGGATCCCTCCCACATCAATGGGGGTTGCAGTAACTTCTAGATCTAGCGCAGTTCCACCATTATTAGCAATTAGAAGCCTGCATTCACCATCGGCCTGGCTGCCGGTTTCCTGGCTTGCCAGAATGGTCAGAACTGCACCGCAAGCCGAGCAGGTTTCCGACGTTCCGCAGCCATTCGGTCCCTCGGTGCTGTGAATGCAGTTAACGGCCTCACCTGGGCGCAACCCAGCCAAGGCGGTCTGATCTGCAACACAAAATGCGTCTAAAAGTTTTTTGTTTGCAGCGACAATCTGACGATGTTCATTCAAAACCAGCATCATGTCCGGCATAGCCTGGAGAAGTGCCGTAATGAACGGTGCTTGAATGACAGCTTGCTGCTGAGCGGTAAGTTGGAGTGAATCGGCTCTTTCTGCTGGAGCAAAATATGTTGATTCTATCAATTTATTCACCTCGAATAGCTTTAAGTATTCTATCTGGCGTCAAGCACTTCACGAACTTTAGCCGCCATATTGGTCAATGAGAAGGGTTTCTGAATGAAACGCACATCTTCATCAAGCACTCCATGCTGAGAAATTACATTGCGGCCAGCACTTTGTAACCCTGACTTCTGAAAATATGAGATGTCATATCAAGAATAAGGGTACATC
>CAJBRY010000338.1 GCA_903958085.1 uncultured Geobacteraceae bacterium | reverse complement strand
TGACCCTTATGCTTTCAAAGTGTCGGAAAAAAATCGAATCAATTGATTCCTGCTCATGAAGGCAATTCTAGCAAAACAGGCCGGATTCTGTTTCGGAGTAAAGCGCGCCACTCAGATGGCTTTTGAAGCGGCTGAAAAAGATCAGAAAACCTATTCGTTAGGACCGATAATTCATTCCCCTCAGGTTGTAGGCAAGCTTGAAGAGCTTGGTATTCAGGTTGTTGATACCCTCGAAGGTCTTCAAGATGGGGCAATAATTATCCGTTCTCACGGAGTTGAACAAAAAGATATTGAAGAGGCGCAAAAAAAGAACCTTGATATTGTGGATGCCACTTGTCCGTTCGTAAAAAAAGCGCAGGAACATGTAAAAAGTTTGTCCGAATCTGGTTATGGAGTTGTCGTTGTTGGCGATGCAGACCATCCGGAGGTTCAGGGGATTGTTTCTTATGGCGGTGAACAGGTCTTTGTTGTTGCTTCAGGAGAAGGTGTAATAAAACTTCCTAAAATGAAGAAAATCGGGGTTGTAGCTCAAACAACCCAGTCATTTGAAAACTTGAAAAATGTTGTATCAGAATGTCTGCATCGAGGTGGTGAAATACGCGTCTACAATACAATTTGTGACGCGACTGCGGTGCGTCAGGAAGAAGCTAAAGAGCTGGCCGGCAAGGTTGATTGTATGTTGGTGGTTGGAGGATTTAACAGTGCCAATACGCATCGATTGCTTGAAGTATGTGCTGAATTTCAGCCCAACACATACCACATTGAAACAGCAGCTGAGATTGACGCTGCCTGGTTTAAAGGTGCCGAGCTTGTCGGTATTACTGCAGGAGCCTCTACTCCTAAATGGATTATCGATGAAGTAATGAACAAAATTGAGGAATTGAATAAAAGCGATTGAAATATTCTGATCATATTGATACATTGCCAAGCTCGATAAAAATAGAAGGAAGATAAACGTCCAGGGGGTATGTGTAAATGGTTAATTTTAAAAGGCTTGACGCTGCCGGAGAAGAGAATGAGGATCTCGACGGTGAGCAACAGAGCAGTGAATTTGCAGCGCTTTTCACTGAAAGTTTAAAAGATCGTCCCGAACGGGATAAAATTATAGAGGGAACTGTAGTGCGTGTTGATGTAGATACTGTACTCGTTGACATCGGTTTAAAGTCTGAAGGACATGTGCCAGTTTCCGAGTTCCGCAATGCAGCAGGCGAAATCTCTGTACAGATCGGTGATAAAATCCGTGTTTTAATGACTCGTCAGGATGGAAAAAAAGGTTATGTCCTTTCCAAAAAGAAGGCTGACTATTTATCTGCGTGGGATAAAATCGGCGATGCTTGTCAGGAGGGTGGTGTAATTGAAGGGACTCTTACCGGTAAAGTAAATGGCGGTTTTACAGTAGATATCGGTGGAGTGCAGGCGTTTCTTCCAGCCTCTCAGGTTGATATTCGCCCTTCATCCGATTCAGATAGTTATATAGGTTTAAAAGCACGTTTCAAAGTTATTAAAATTAATCAGCGTCGTGACAATATTGTCCTTTCGCGCCGTGCTGTTCTTGAGGATGAGCGCTCAGCAGTACGTGACGTAACGCTTGAGAAGCTGGAAGAGGGGCAGATTGTAGAAGGTACAATAAAAAATGTAACCGACTATGGCGCGTTTGTGGATCTTGGTGGGGTTGACGGACTGCTTCATGTCTCTGACCTTTCGTGGGGAAGGGTGGGCAAGCCGACTGATGTTCTTAAGCCGGGGCAACATGTTACAGCTAAAGTTCTGAAGTTTGATCGTGCCAAAGGTAAAATTTCACTTGGTATCAAGCAAACGCTTACGGATCCATGGCTTGACGTTCCTGCAAGATTCCCGATTGGCGGTCGTATCCGCGGTCGAGTTGTCAGCCTTATGGAGTACGGAGCTTTTGTCGAACTGGAGTCAGGCATTGAGGGGCTGATTCATGTTTCAGAAATGTCCTGGACAAAGCGTGTGCGTCGAGCTGCAGATATGCTCAATATCGGCGATGAAGTAGAAACGGTTATTCTTGGCATTGATATGGGCAACCGTAAAATTTCTCTCGGCCTGAAGCAGATATCTGAAAATCCATGGACAACGATTGCCGAAAAATATCCTGCCGGCACAAGAATCGAAGGCCAGATCAAAAATATGACCGACTTCGGAATGTTTATCGGAATTGAAGATGGGATTGACGGACTTGTACACGTTTCAGACATGTCCTGGACAAAGCGAATCAAGCATCCGGGTGATGTTTATGAAAAAGGGAGTCTGGTACAGGCAGTTGTTCTGAAGGTTGATGTTGAAAATGAGCGGCTTTCACTTGGTATCAAGCAGCTTGAGCCGGATCCATGGAGTCTTGCCCCGGGTAAATATCGTACCGGAGCATTAGTAACCGGCAAAGTTACCTCTTTGACTGATTTCGGAGTTTTTGTAGAACTGGAAGAGGGAATCGAAGGCTTGATTCATGTTTCTGAGCTTTCTCGTGAAAAAATTGCATCTGCCAAGGAATTTGCGGCTATAGGAGACACTCTTGAAACAGTTGTTTTAAGTTGCGATCCTAAAGAGCGCCGGATATCATTATCAATAAAATCAATGCATGTTGCTGTTGAAAAAGCTGAGTTTGAACAGTTCATGGGGTCTCAAGGGGAAGCCACTTCAACATTTGGAGACTTACTTAAGCAGGGATTAAACAATAGATCCAACTAATTCTAATAAACGAGGGATATATGACAAAGAGCGAGCT
>CAJBRY010000337.1 GCA_903958085.1 uncultured Geobacteraceae bacterium | reverse complement strand
GCCTGCAACTAAGTGGTGTGAACTTTTGGCGATGATTATAGGATGCTAGTTCAATATAAATGTACCTGCTTTGCTGCCTATATAAGCGTCAATCACATTTTGTGCGTAGTTCATTGCTTTATATCAATCCCAGTTCCTTAACTTCAGCCTTTAACCATGCATATACGACAGGGGCAGCAACAAGTCCGACAACCCCGAATACCGCTTCTAACAGCAGCATGGCACTCAATAACTCCCATGCTGTCGCCTGAACCTCGTGCCCGACAATCCTCGCATTCATAAAATATTCCGCCTTGTGGATCAAAACCAGAAAAAACAGTGATGAAATACCAACAGCAGGTGAAATCCCAAGACTAATAACCACAATCACGGTATTTGAAACAAGATTACCAACAACCGGGAGCATCCCGACGGCAAAGGTGAGCAGAACCAGTATTGCAGCCATCGGGAGTTTAATGCCGAATAGTGGTAGTGCAACCAGAAGATAGGCAGCGGTCAAAGCGGTATTGAGCGCCGAAATTTTCACTTGTGCAAAAACTACCTTATCAAAGGCAGTTGTAAGAGTACGCAACCTTTTTCTCATTGCGCTGATAAATGGTGGTGCTTTGTCATGCTCATTGAAGTGATGCACAGCTGCCATTCCACCCACAACCATGCCCAATAATATATGGGCAAAAACCTTTATCCCCTCCATACCGACAACAGAAATTTTTTGAACATGTTCTCCAAACATTTCAATAAGTTGCTGACGCAATCCCTCGATAGTTGTTGGCAGCACATCAGCCACAGAAGTGGGGAGTGTTCCTCGCAGACTCCCAAGCGTATCTACAATCGTTGTCAGCAGAGCAGCAATGCCGTGACTGCTCCCTATGAATGACCAGATAGCGGCAGCCGCGCTGGTCAGGCAGGTTATGACGCATATTACCACCACACCCAGAGCTACTTTGCGTGCTACGCGGTTCATGTTTTTTGGAAGATGGCGAGCCAGTTTCAATGTCAGAACGTATACTGCTAGACCTGCAAAGATGGCTGGCAATAGTTGAAAGCGGAGGACAAGAAAGACGACTGCTAAGGAGAGGATATAACTGACGGTGCTATGCTTAGGCATTGCATACCTCTAAAAATTAAATTTGAACCCTGTTGGCAACAACTGATTTACGTGGCCGCAGCAAGTTAAGCAGGCGATCCATATAGTAATAAACCACCGGAGTGATATAAAGGGTTAATAGCTGCGATGTCAATAGTCCCCCGACAACAGCAAGACCCAGCGGCTGCCGTGACTCTCCGCCGGCACCCAGACCCAGCGCAATCGGAAGAGTTCCCATAAGTGCTGCCATAGTGGTCATCATAATCGGCCTGAAACGTACAATTGCCCCTTCAAAAATTGCGTCAATGGGCTTTTTACCCTCTTCTCTCTCTGCCACCAAAGCAAAGTCAATCATCATAATTGCGTTCTTCTTTACGATGCCGATTAGCATTATGATTCCTACAAAGCCATAAATGTTCAGATCACATTTGAAGATCATCAACGTAATTAAAGCCCCGAATCCGGCAGCCGGGAGACCAGACAGAATTGTGACAGGATGAATGTAGCTTTCGTACAGCACTCCAAGCACAACATATATAACAAAAATTGCCATGACCAGCAGAAGCCATAAACCGCTGAAAGACGATTTGAAGGCCTGGGCAGTTCCCTGAAAACTTGTGCTGACTGTCGGTGGAAGGACATCATCTGCCAGCTTATCAACCAGCTTCATGGCATCACCAAGCGCAACGCCTGGACGGAGGTTGAACGATAACGTCACAGCCGGAAGCTGCCCCAGATGATTGACAGCCAACGGGCCAATGGTTTTGGAAATGGTTGCGATTGTTTCCAGCGGTATCAGCTCATCACTCTTTGCGTGAATGTACAGCAGCCCAAGTGCTGCCGGATCTCCCTGATAAAGAGGGTCAAGCTCCATTATTACCTGATATTGGTTGGTAGGCGCAAAAATCGAGGAAACCTGTCGTGAACCGTAGGCATATGCAAGAGCATCCTCAACCTGCATTACGGTTAGCCCCAGCGCAGCAACTTTATCCCTGTTTATCTCGACATGAACCTGCGGGTTGCTGATCTGCAAGTCACTTGTTACATCCTGAAGCTCCTGAAGATCGCGGAGCTTTGTCTCAAATTCGGTTGCCGAACGGTACAGTTCATCAGTATCCTGTCCTTGCAGAGTGAACTGGTATTGACTTTTTGAACTGGTGCCGCCGATCTGGATTGAGGGGACATTTTTTAAAAAAGTTTTGACTCCCGCAACTTTCGCGAGTTTAGGACGGAGTTGCTGGATTATTTCGTCTGCAGAAAGCTTGCGCTGATCACGAGGCTTCAGACGAATAAAGAAAGTGCCGTTATTACTGCCTCTTCCCCCACCGATTGAAGACATGAAACCGTCTACATTTGGATCCTTGGCAATGATTGCCGCAACAGCTTCCTGATGCTGCTTCATATCAGCAAACGAAGTACCCTGCGCCGTTTCGGTGTCAGCGTTGATCCGACCGGTGTCTTCCGTCGGCAGAAAACCCATTGGAACCTTAGTAAAGAGCCAACCGGTCAATAGTGTGATCAAAAGAGTCACTACTACAGTAGTTCGCCTGAAATGAAGAACCTTTTTAAGAGTGCGCTCATATAGATGCAGCATACCGTCGAAGAAACGCTCCATCATCATAAACAGTCGCCCATGGTTCTCCGTTCCAGGAGGTTTTAAAAAACGGCTGCAGAGCATCGGGGTCAGCGTTACGGAGACGAAGCAGGAAACCAGAATTGCCACACTGATCGTTACAGCAAATTCGTGCAGGAGACGCCCCATTATCCCACCCATGAACAGCACCGGAATAAATACTGCTACCAGTGATATCGTCATGGACAAAATAGTGAAGCTGATCTCCTTGGAACCCTTGAAAGCGGCTTCCATTGCACTCTCGCCTTTTTCCATATGTCTTACAATATTCTCCAGCATTACAATAGCGTCATCTACGACAAAACCAACCGCAAGAGTCAGCGCCATCATGGAGATGTTGTTCAGCGAAAAACCGAGCAGATGCATAACGGTGAAAGTGCCAACGATAGACATTGGAACAGCAAGTGACGGTATAATCGTAGCTGAGATGTTCCGCAGGAAGAGAAAAATCACCATGATGACAAGGCCTATTGTCAACACGAGAGTAAACTTGACGTCATGCATTGATTCACGGATTAAGGTGGACCTGTCATAAAGCACGTTAAGCTCTACCGAGTTCGGCATCTGGCTTCTGAAGCCAGGTAAGAGCTTTTTTACATTATCCACCACTTCTATGGTGTTGGTTCCAGGCTGACGCTGAATTGTCAACACGATGGCACGATCATCGTTGTACCATCCAGCCGTTCTGGTGTTTTCCACGCTGTCGATAACCTTGCCAAGTTCTTCCAGACGGATCGGCGAACCGTCACGATAAGCCACAACAAGTTGCCTGTAAGCGGAGGCCTTAAAAAGTTGGCCGTTGGCTTCAATGGTGTAAGCCTGCTTGCTACCATCGAGAGTTCCGGTTGGCAGGTTGACATTTGCCGCATCAATGGCGAGTGCCACTTCATCGATCCCTATCTGCCTGGAAGCCAGCGCTTTTGGATCAAGCTGCGTTCGTACGGCATATTTTTGTGAGCCATGCACGTTGACCTGAGCGACTCCGCTGATAGTTGAAATACGTCGCGCAATAAGCGTCTGAGCGTATTCGTCAACAGCTGAAAGCGGCAGGGTAGGAGAACTTAGTGCCAGATACAGAACAGGCTGATCCGCCGGGTTGACCTTACGGAAAGATGGCGGAGTAGGCATATTCTTCGGTAAAGAGCGGATAGAAAGAGATATTGCTGCCTGCACATCTTGAGCAGCCGCATCTATGTCGCGGTCAAGATTGAACTGGAGAGTTATTCTGGTTGTACCAACACCGTTGGAGGATGTCATTGAGTCAACGCCGGCAATGGTGGAGAGTTGGTTCTCAAGGGGAGTTGCCACGGCAGCCGCCATGGTGTCGGGATTGGCACCCGGCAGGTTGGCATTTACCTGAATTGTTGGAAAATCTACGTTCGGGAGGTCATTAACCGGCAGCAAACGATAAGACGCCACTCCGAAAATGAAGATGGCGATCATCACCAGGGAGGTCATTATGGGACGGCGGATGAAAATATCCGCTATGTTCATTTTTTCGCTCCAGGCTGAGACTGTTTATCTTTAGTCTCAACAGTCGCCCCAGGTGTCAAGCGCAACTGACCATCTACCACAACTGTTTCACCGGCAGACAAACCTTTTTCAATCATTGTCTCCTCGCCCGCAACAGCAGCAGTAGTTACCAGACGCATTTCAACCTTGCTGTCACCTTTAACAACATAGACAAATTCTCCCTGCTGGCTAGTCTGGATTGCTTGTGTGGGAACCACTAAAGCATTTTTGCTTGGGGCAAGTGTTATGAGTACATCCGTAAACTGCCCCGGCCATAGTTTGCGAGACTTGTTGGCAAATACCCCTTTGAGTTTGATAGTTCCAGTGGCCGGATTGACGGTATTATCAAGAAAATTGATAGTGCCGGACTCGGTTGCCTTTGGTTCATTTGGAATTACTGCTTCAATTTTCAACTGTCCGACTGACATGGCACGCTTGATTTCAGAAAGACGCTTTTCCGGAAGAGAAAATGTTACGTTGATCGGACTCAACTGATTGACCGTTACAATTGTCAGGTCGTTTGCTTTTACTAGGTTGCCGGCCTGAAGTGCAACAGTACCTGTACGACCGGAAATTGGTGAGCGGATTGAACAATAGCCGAGTTGAATTTTTGCATTCCTTATGGCGGCTCTATCTGACGCTACGGCAGCGGCCAATGATTCAGAATTTGACAGCAGAAGATCATATTGATCACGGGTTACGATTCCCTCTTTCAATAATCCTTCGTATCGCCGCGCTTGTTCCTGTGCAAATTTGGCTTGTGACAGATCTTTTGCAAGGGCAGCTTCATATTGATTTACAGTCGACTGAAAAGTTTCAGGGTCGATGCTTACCAGAAGAGCACCCTTTTCTACATCGCTACCCTCTGAAAAATGGATCTTTACTATTTGCCCATTTATCTGGGACTTGATAGCTACACTGCTTGACGGCTCTATGTTACCGATAGCCTTGATCTGAACCGGAACATCTTTTTGTACAACCTCTGCTACCTTTACGGGTACCACAGGTTTAGCTTTTGGTTTTTCCTTTTTAGCAGGACAGGCAGTGCACAAGAACAGTATTATTAAATATATAAATACTTTAGGGATTTGCTTCATGACATTCTTCTTTCTAACAACAATTTCGCTTCTACGGCACAAAAGTCTTTGTCATAACAACCTCGGTTCCACCCTTCCCATCCGGCTTCAGAATACATAATGCGTTATGAGAAGGCATGGGGACATCTGAAGAAATTGATCTGCCGATTTTTCGGTACGCCTGATTGAGAACCTCAATAACTTCAATGTCAGAAATGCATTCGTCGTTTTTCTTGTTGTAGACAAACCAGTCACCTGTCTCTTTTCGTATAAGCTTTTTCTCCAATAGTCCATTTCTCAGCTTATTCATTTTTTCGTACACTGACGTAACAGGAGCAGCTTCTTTGATGCCATGTGTTTCAGAAACTGCTTTTTCTACGACGGCCGAAGTTGGTTGGGTATGTTCCTGTTTCGGCTGATTTTCAAGAGCCTTTGTAAGGTTGTTGTCATAAACAACCATTTTCTTGTTTAGGCCGCTTATGTTTCTCATCACTGCAGAGCCAGTAACTAACTGGATTCGCTCTACTTTTACCAGAGATATAAATATATATACCTGGGAAATAGCCAGTAGAGCAACGATAGTCGAAGAAATCACCAGGAACGATTTTGAGAGCGTTTTTTTTGTGCTGTCACCGGAGGAGATCAACTCCAATTCCGCAGTGAGCAGTTCAGAGTTGACAGATATGGCCTTAACTTGCTGAAGAAGATTTTCTGTGTCGTTTGATACGGCGTCTACCTTTGTGGAAATATATTGGCAATGTGCAATTGAATCTCGCAGGCCTTCCTGAACAACAATTATGTCAGCTTTTAAGTCGAGAAGTTCTTTCGGCCTGCTTCCCGACTCAATCATCTTCGTTAGTATGGCCTTACTTTCAGCCTGGTCGTCCGGAACCAGGACAACATTCTCCAGTTCAGCCCCTTCACCATTCTCTTCCGGGGTATTCTCCGTTGAGATCGGAGTAACGATAATGTCAGATTCACGACTTTCAATTACCTTGCTGACTCCCAGAAGGGCCGGCACTTCTTCGCTGCGACCCGGCATCGGATGATCAGGTTTGATCTCAATTTCTACGGGAGCATCACAGACAAAATTTTCCGATTGAATTGAAGCATCGGCAACATCCAATTCCTTTGAAATCGGAAGTTTATCAGTTTGCTCATCCGTTGAAATTGCCATTATTCCACTCCAATATATATGTTGTCCTGTAGTTTATTGCTAGGCATCTAGCATATCCGCAGTTATACCACATGTATACGGGAATTATAACAATTTCAAAACGATAATGATTTTACCCTATAATAATGAGAAAGGACTTTTATGGAGTTATTCCAGATGCTGTCATAATCCTTTTGAGTTTCTCTGATGCGACATTATAGAGTTCCTGAGCTTGTGAACTTTTCTTTCGATACTCAAGCAGAGCCATCGGATTCTTATCTGTTACAAAGTTTCTGATTGCATCAAATGACTCGGCATATGCTTTATAAGCAGCTATTAAGCCTACTTTACCGTCATTAAGAAGGTTTTTTACTTCTGGCGAAATTCCTTCTGGAATCGCTTTTTTTGCAAGAGATTCACTCGCCAGCAGACATTCGGACTTTGTTTTTTCAATGATAGAAGGGAGGTTAATTGAAATTTCCCCACCTTTTATAACATTTTTTAGTTCATCTCCCGCTATTTTAATCGCTTTATCAGTCAGGTTTTCAATATTCAGAATCTCTTTCTGAAACGCCAGCAGTTTTTCTTTATCTGCAGATGATAATGTGATGGCTGGTATTTTAATCTGTGGTTCGGGTGTTTTTTCTGCTGTACAGCCGCACAGCGAAACAATTCCAGATAAAACTGCAATCAGTACGAGGTATTTCATTGTTTTGCTCTCCCTGTGAATATATACGAGAGGAGTATCCCTCCTCCCGTACCAGAACGCACTTTTAATCGAACAATTCAGAGAGCCAGTTTTTCTTCTTGTGATACCCATTCTGACCATATCCGTGTTCATCATGATGTGGCTTCCCGTGATATTGCTGATTGTAGGCAGGCTGCTGATAATGAGGCTGGGATTGAGCCTGCGGCTGTGAATATGGTTTGACCGCTGTTTCTGATCGCTCAATAATCTTGTCAAGCTCTCCCCTGTCGAGCCAGACTCCACGGCATTCGGGGCAATAATCAATTTCCACCCCCTGCCGTTCTGCTATCTTGAGATCAATTCCTGTGCATACCGGACATTTCATGATGATTTCTCCTTTTTCTGTTCTTCGTTGTTATTAAGACTGTTTGTGGTGCGCTTAATGCGGTCCTTTACCAACTGTAGTGCTTTTCTAGCCCATGCGAACTCAGTAGCAAGAATGCCCAAAGCTGCAGGAATTACAACAACCGCCGGACCCGGTAGAAAAATCATGGCAATGCCTACAAAAAGAATTGTAGTGCCAATGAGAGCTACGATCATGCGTTTCATTTTTTTGAGCGACCAATTATACATCTCTGTCACTTACTGGCATCCGCAAATTTTTCATATTATGAAGTTATCCAAAGCCAAAATCTGGAGGAAGAATGTATTGCAGGAAGGGTAAATCCTGTCCATAAGTCATGGCATGTCGCATGGTAAAGTATTACAACCTCTCCTCGCCAGTGCTTTGTAAATTCCTGCGGAGACCTACTGGAGGTCTCCACAGAATGCGAAAAAAACAATTATGGATGGCAAGCCTTGCAGCTTGTTGGCCCTTTTTTCATTTCGGCGTGGCAATCCTTACATGCTTTTTTGTGCGCCAATTCCTTACCAAATCCGGGAATTTTACCACCTTCAGCTTTTTCATGG
>CAJBRY010000336.1 GCA_903958085.1 uncultured Geobacteraceae bacterium | reverse complement strand
CTGCTGATTTCAGGCAAAAGTTGTTTATAAAAACTAAAAATGCCGGAGATATTCCTTTCAGTCATGAAAACCATCTCAGAAACCTGAACAATAACTGCTCCGCCTGCCATAACTCAATTTTTCATATTTCCCGTAAAAATAATCCAACGGCTACAATGGCTGATATGGAAAAAGGAAAATCGTGCGGTGGATGTCACAACAAGGATAATCCTAAAACACCCCAACTCAAGAATTGCTCTGTTTGTCACACTGTTGATGAAGTCTTGATGCCAATCCCTGATTTTGGAACTTTATCCTTCAGGCACAGTAAACATCTTGGCATGTTTACCTGTACTGACTGCCATGATGCTTTGTATAAGCCTGATAAAACCAATCAACATGTAAGTATGCTTCAGATGCAGCAGGGTAAATCCTGTGGTAGTTGCCATGATGGTAAAAGCGCATTTTCAGTTAAAGGGGACTGCGCTAAGTGTCATCAAGTCGCTGAAATACCGATGGCAGGAGGTTCTGTATTCAGTCACAAAGCTCACCTTGAAATGTCATATCCCTGTTCAGAATGCCATAGCAAAATCTTTATACCGGGCCCGAATCGGGTTACTCATACCATGCTGGATATGGAATCCGGTAAGTCATGCGGAGCCTGTCACAATGGTAATACAGCTTTTTCTTCAAAAGGGGATTGTCAAAAATGCCATAAGAATGTCAGTAATGTCAGCTTTAAGGCCTTTGGAGCAAAATTCAGCCATGTTGAACATCTTAAAATGTTCAAGTGCAACGAATGCCATAGTGCTATTTTTATAGGTGGAAGCCGGAGTGTCCGTTATACGATGCCTCAAATGGAGAATGGCAAATCCTGCGGAGCCTGTCATGACGGTAAAACTGGTTTTGGAGTAAATGGAAATTGTGATAAGTGCCATTCGACAATGCCACCAGACCGTATTTTCAAAATCAATGACGCAGGAACTGTTCCGTTCAGTCATTCCAAACACCGCTCAAAATATAGCTGTGGTCAGTGCCACAATGGAATAGTAGTTGCGGGTGTTGCGTCAAAACGTTTTTCAATGGGAGAGATGGAAAAGGGCAAATCCTGCGGTGCTTGTCATAATGGAAAAACTGCTTTTGGAGTCAAGTCATGTAGTAAATGTCATCCTATTAAAGAAGTTCTTTTTTCAGATGATGCCCGTTTCAATCATGACAAGCATCTCTCCATGTATTCCTGTGCTGACTGTCATATAAAGCTTTTCAGTCCAGGACCGGATAACAAACGGTTCAATATGGCTCAGATGGAAAAAGGTTCTTCATGCGGCAGTTGTCATGATGGTTCTACAGGTTTTAGCGTGAAAGAAAATTGTGATAAATGTCATAAATCTACTGTCAATGTAGTTTTTAAGGTGAAAGAGACAGGGGACACCATATTTAGTCATGCCGTTCATAGAGATATGTACAAATGTGTTGATTGTCACAATAAAATTTTCATGGCTGGAAAAGAGAGCATACGAAACAGTATGAGCGATATGGAAAAAGGTAAATCATGTGGAACCTGCCACGATGGCAAAACGGTATTCGGTGTGAAATCAGATTGCCAAAAATGCCATACTGTGAAACAGATTAACTTTCGTACAGGCAGTTCCGTATTCAGCCATACTGTCCACATCGCAGCATACGGCTGTAAGGATTGTCATCCGGATATATATATTCCGGGAACCGGCAACAAACACTTTACTATGAACCAGATGGAACTGGGGAAATCATGCGGAAGTTGTCATGATGACAAAACTGCTTTCGGGGTTAAATCCAACTGTGTAAAGTGTCATCCTGGAATTCCACGTATGGTTCGTTATGAGTTGTCTCCAAGTACTGGTAACGTAGAATTCATTCATAAACAGCATTTTGATAAAGGTTATAATTGTACGGACTGTCATTACTCTGTTGTACCTTCCGGGTCTTCTGATAAACGCTGGGTTATGAAGGAAATGGATCAGGGGAAATTCTGTGGTACCTGTCATGGTTTCAGTATGGCATTCAGCGTTAAGGATCCTGCAGCATGTGAGCGCTGCCATCAAAAAGAGTCGGATTGGCGGCCGCAGCGGATGCAGTAGTCAATATTTTTTTCGAGATATGAAAGGATGTTACCGTGGATCAGAAGTATTCACCGAAAGATGTGGAAAAAAAATGGCAGGCGACCTGGGAAGAAGAGAAAACCTTTAAAGTTGCTGCCGACAAGAATAAGCCTAAGTATTATCTGCTTGAGATGTTTCCTTATCCATCAGGTCGTATCCACATGGGGCATGTCAGGAACTATTCAATTGGTGATGTAGTCGGCAGGTTTAAAAAAATGCGCGGGTTTAACGTGATGCACCCGATGGGATGGGATGCTTTTGGTATGCCGGCTGAAAATGCTGCAATTCAGAATAAAAGTCATCCTGCAACATGGACTTATGAAAATATTGCCTATATGCGGAATCAGATAAAGAAAATGGGTTTTTCTTATGACTGGGACAGAGAGCTTGCCACCTGCGATTTGGGCTATTACCGATGGGAACAGAAACTCTTTCTGGAAATGTTTGCAAGGGGAATTGCATACAAAAAAACATCCTTTGTCAATTGGTGTCCAAAATGTGAGACAGTTCTTGCAAATGAACAGGTTGAGGACGGTGGCTGCTGGCGTTGTGATACTGATGTTAATCTGAAAGAGTTGGATCAGTGGTTTTTTCGCATAACTGATTATGCTGATGAACTGCTTGAAAACACTTTTAAACTTCCTGGTTGGCCAGAACGAGTGCTTGTGATGCAGCGAAACTGGATTGGAAAAAGCTACGGCTGTGAAATTGACTTTCCGATTCAAAACAGTTCTCAATCCATAAAAGTTTTTACTACACGCCAGGACACGGTTTTCGGAGCGACCTTTATGTCGCTGGCACCGGAACATCCTAAAGCCCTTGAATTGGCAACTTCTGATTGTAGAGATGCAGTTGTCGCGTTCATTGATAAAATAAAAAAAACAGACAGAATTAAACGTACGGCGGACGATTTTGAGAAAGAGGGGGTGTTCACCGGTTCATACTGTGTAAATCCTTTGACAGGTGCCCAGATGCCGGTGTTCTTGGCAAACTTTGTCCTTATGGATTATGGTACCGGTGCTGTAATGGCTGTCCCGACACATGATCAGCGTGATTTTGAGTTTGCAAAGAAATATGATCTACCGCTCAAAGTTGTGATTCACCCTGCTGGAGTTGATCTTGAATCGTCTAGTATGACAGAAGCATTTACTGAAGCTGGTATTATGGTTAACTCTGGTCAGTTTGACGGTTTGTCGAGCAATGATGCTAAGGAAGCCATAGCTGATTTTCTCCAGTCAAAAGGGCAGGGGACCAAAACAGTCAACTTCCGTCTTCGCGATTGGGGAATTTCCCGTCAGCGCTACTGGGGAAATCCAATTCCAGTGATTTATTGTGATGCATGCGGAGTAGTGCCGGTTCCGGAAAAAGATCTGCCAGTCATTCTCCCAAAAGACGTTGCTTTTAGTGGAGAAGGTGGCAGTCCACTCGCCAGGATGGATTCTTTTGTAAATTGCAGCTGCCCTAAATGCGGAATTACGGCTCGTCGTGAAACTGACACAATGGATACTTTTGTCCAGTCTTCCTGGTATTTTCTTCGCTATTGCTGTCCAGACTTTAACGATGGAATTTTAGACAGAGATTCTGTCGATTACTGGATGTCGGTCGACCAGTATATTGGCGGCATTGAACATGCGGTACTTCATTTGCTGTACGCCAGATTTTTTACAAAAGTTCTTCGTGATCTTGGTCATATTGCAGCCGATGAGCCTTTTACCAATCTTTTAACTCAGGGAATGGTAATCAAAGACGGTGCAAAAATGAGTAAGTCAAAAGGTAATGTGGTTGATCCTGATGCTTTGATCTCAAAATATGGAGCAGACACGGCTCGCCTGTTTTCTCTCTTTGCTGCACCGCCTGAAAAGGATCTGGACTGGAATGATCAGGGTGTAGACGGCTCTTTCCGCTTCCTCAACCGTATCTGGAAGCTTGTTCATGATCGCCTTGATATTATAACTGATTCCGTAGTGCTTAATGTGTCTCTGCTCTCGCCAGAAGAACGGGACCTTCGGAGAGCCGTTCACAAGACAATCCGTAAAGTGACAGAAGATATTGAAGAACGGTTTCATTTTAATACAGCGATTGCCTCTGTTATGGAATTGCTGAATACGCTTCAGTCAGCAGATCTTGCAACTCCGCAGTTTCCGGCTGTTATGAAGGAAGCGCTTCATTCCGTAGTTCTTCTTATGGCTCCATTTGTTCCACATATTGCAGAAGAACTCTGGCAAACCCTTGGTAATTCTGTACCACTGACTCAAACTTCTTGGCCTGACTACGATAAAAATGCCGTAATTGATGAAGAAATTCTTGTTGTAGTTCAGGTAAACGGTAAATTGCGCTCGAAGATTACAGTAGCAGCAGGAATTTCCGAGGATAAAATAAAGGAAATTGCTCTGGCTGATGAAAAGATAGTCCAGTTTATTGAAGGTCAATCTATTCGCAAAGTTATTTCTGTCCCTGGCAAACTCGTAAATATTGTAGTGGGTTAGGTGATGTTGTTTTCGTTATTGTTGCGTTCTGTTCTGCTGATCTTAATGATTACAACAACAGGATGCGGATACCACCTGACTAACACTCAAACGGAGCGTATCGGAACAGCCAGTAGAATTTGGGTCCCGTTTTTCAGTAACGAAAGCATCAGTCCGACTGCACAAACAGTTCTGCGAAGAGCATTTTATGAAGAATTTCATGCATTGCGCGGACTGAAGCCAGCTACCAATGAAGCAGCCGCAGATCTTGTTATGAAGGCTCGAATAGTTTCATATTCCACCGTAGCGACATCGTATAATTCTATTGATCAGGCTCGTGAATATAGTCTTAATCTGAATGTTGAGCTGGAAATATCAAAAACCGGTGAAAAAGTTCCGCTTTGGAAAGGGCAACTTCAGGCTTCCAAACAGTATCCCGCCAATAAAGATCTTGCGCTGCAGCGTAACGCAGAGGAACAGGCTCTCAATTCAGTTTCGCACATTATTGCCGAAAAACTTATTTCCGCACTGGAAGAATCCTACTGAATATGACACCTCAGGAATTTGAAACATCCTTAAAAAAGGGAATTATTCCAGCCGTTTGTTTTCTGTTCGGCGATGAGCCTTTTCTCGTTGAACAGGCTGTCAATAAATTATTGTCACTTGCAATAGACGCTTCTCTTAAAGACTTTAACTTCAATG
>CAJBRY010000335.1 GCA_903958085.1 uncultured Geobacteraceae bacterium | reverse complement strand
TGGCTGCACCCAGCGTCGCCATGATGACCATTGTGACGATCAGACTGATCAGGACGCTACCACGTGCGGCAGTAAGGCCTGTTTGAAACGGAAGACCACTCCGGCCGGCAGAAAATACTGCGCCGGTGATAATGAACGAAATAATAAGAATAAAGGGAATCGCCAGCGGCGCATACGTCAGACAAAAGGCCAGGGCAACAATCGGCGCAAGCAGGCATCTTACCGCCCACATCGCGATCGGTCGATTGCTGATCATATCCGCTGCCGCCGGTCCATGTTCATAGTATTGTTTTACGAACCAACGTCCTGCCTGCCAGGAAAGGAGTTGACGATCGCGAAAATCTCTCAGGATCTGAACCATCGGATGTCCCGCATCTCCGTAAGCCGCCGTCGCCACAAAGCAATAGTTCGGGGCAGTTGGCGGGCTCACGATGGGAGTCGCGCCTCCTTGATTCTTGTTGTTCCGGGGAGAAATGCGGTTGGTGAAGGTCAGAACGACACCATCCGGCCGGGTGAGTGTCATTAAGACATCAATGGCCGTGAGGGCTGAGATGTCTAAAGCCGTCGTCCATGTCCCCGTTCCGGCCCAGTAGGTCAATGTAAACGCACTGACGTTGTCGATCAGGATATCGCCGCCGGCGACCGCCGGAATCAACGCGGGATTAGTGGTGTCTGTCGCTAGGGCAATCTTCACGGCACCCACACCGCTGTCCAAACCGATGGTCCGGTTGCCATAGATGTTGTTGATGGTAATGGCAGTCGCTGTAGCGCCGGCAGAGGGAATGTTGATCATGTCGATGATTTCCCTGGTGATCCGGGTCATTGCCAGTTGGGCCTTTTGGGTCGTTGCCGAATTTTCTTTGACTGCCATATACCCCTTAACAGCCTGGACTATGGCCATCACTCCGACCGTAGCCAGAATACCTACCAGAACAAGTGTGGCAATCATTTCGATAAGCGTAAAACCACGCTGCGATCTGAAAGCGCGACTGCCTGGGATATGAACATGGCTTGGCGACCCTTGCGGGGCATGCGACTTCATTTGGAAAGCTCTTCTTATAAACATAATCTGACACCTACTCTGCAAAAAGTGCGGTAACCGACAGTCCCTGATACTTTACGGTCACCTTGATAATCTTACCGGCGTTGTCTGCCGTTTCGGTAGCCGGAGTACCTGGTGGAAACGAGATCCGGTGGTTATCTACGATGGTGTAACAGTGTGTGGCATTGCTAGAGCAGGCCAAGCCATCAGAATAGACTGACCGCAATTCCCCTGTATTCTCTACGCCGATCTTGCCAATGAATGTGGCCATAGGACTCGTCGATGTGGCCATCAGCAATTTGTAGTCGCCGGTCATGTTTTCTATAATTCCGTTAAGATATGCGCCTTTCTGGGCCAGTAAAACTGGATTGGCACTCTGTACAACGGTCGAACCTATGAAGGTGTAAATTATGGTGCCGAGGATGGCCGCCACAACCAGGGAGACGATAACCTCAATGAGCGTGAACCCCCTGCTGTTTCTTATCCTGTTAAAACATCTGCAATGCATGTAATTACTCCTATGAAACCTACTGGATGAACCCAGTATTTTTCCTTATTATGAAGTTACCGCCGCTGGTCGTGACCGTTACATCTGCCGTCAGCGGTGCCGGAGGAGTTCCAGTTTCTGCACACGGACTGCCATAGGCGTCAAAAGTGATAGTCTGGGTGTTGATAGTTAGAGCGGATTTTTTTGCCGTCGTCAAGTTGACCGTCGCACTATCTTCACCGGGTAGCAGTACCAGCGTTGCTGGCGCAGTTGCCTGAAAGAGGTAGTAACTTGTTGGGGTTGGTCCGGTGAATTTGATACCCCAGGGGCTGCCCGAACTCATCGCCCGGGATTGGGCCAGACGAAGATGCGCCTTGACCACTTCCACCTGGGAAGCAAGATCATAGGCACTCGTATTGGACATCCGAACAGCCGCCACCGCTGTGATGATGCCCAAAATGACCAGCACGGCGATGATCTCGATCATGGTGAAACCATTGCTCTTACTCAATTGACCTATAAAGATTTGTCTTCTCTTCATAATATTGGCATCAACTCCACTTTCTGTACGGTATAAGCAAGAAAGAATCCTGCAAAGGTACTCAGTGCCCAAAATAAGATAAGAGGTACGCCGACGTAAGGAAGGAGCAGATAGTCCCACATCAATATGCCATTTATACCAGTGAAAAAAATATAAACCCATGTCCCATATTTGGCTATCTTTATGGCGATACTCCTTTTCATCATCAATACGATCCCCAAAGCAAAAAGCCATATCGCCGTGCCGATGGTGAGATGCGGTTGCAGTTTTAGCAATTCCATCGCATCCATACTGGGACCGATTGCCTTAAATCCAAGCATCAATGTAATCCCCATGATGAGGTAACAATACCCTGTGATAAAAAAACAAAAAGAGCATTCCCTTCTATTAGAGACGGACAGTATCTGAGCCCATAGGGATTGGATACTGTCCCACGAAGGGTTGAACAAGGTATGCTTCATCTTTGCCCAAGCACCCTGATCTAGTTCCGGCAAATGGCTCATTGCCCTTTCTGTTAAATGGTCGGGGGTGGGAACCTCAGGCATCGCCTCGATATCTTGAATTAAGTCTTTGTGTTCGCTAATTTTTTCGTCCATTTTGTCAATCCTCGCTTTCATTCCCCATTCGGTGTTTGAGAATCAATCCGTTTACGACAACCTCTTTGAGTGTACTAAAAGTTAATTATTTGCTCTGTTCTGCAAGCTGTATCGCCTCTATCTTGGCTTATTTTTATAATAATACAGCTTATAATAAACAATTACAACATATATTAGTTATTATAGGCTGTGGACTGAATCTCCCATTTTTGTTTATAAAACAAGCGATTAAAGGGGGATGTTGTGGCAGATGTAAAAAAGCTTATTGGTGATCGGATTCGTCAGATGAGGAAAGAGAAGGGATTATCGCAAGAAAAACTTGGGTATGAATCGGAACTGCATTGCACCCACATAGGGTCAATTGAAAGAGGACAAAAAAACTGGTCCATCGACACTCTGATGAAGGTAGCAAAAGGACTGAATGTTGAGGTAATCGATCTATTCAACTTTCCCATGCCGCCAGCAGACGCAAAAAAAATGAAAAAGTCTCTAGTCGAGAACATCAACTCATCTTCCACTGAAACCATCAATATATTATCGGATTTATTAAGCGTGCTAAAATCATTACAAAGGCCGTTACCGTAGTTGCGTCCTTGGTCATATCGTAGCAAAGATAGTAGTCATCAGAGTAAGCGGTAAGAGTTGGACTTTTGAT
>CAJBRY010000334.1 GCA_903958085.1 uncultured Geobacteraceae bacterium | reverse complement strand
CACCTTTGGTCTCTGCAGAACTATTGCGATGCTGCCCCCATTAGTTCCATTAGCTCCATCTAGTCATCCTCGACAGTGGCGGGTTTATTTTTCTCCAACTCTTTTTCTTGAAGATAAGCTAGTGAATCGGCAGTCGAACCAAGGAACATAAACAGTATCGCTGCAAATATTGCAGCGAAGAAGCTTTGTTGCCACAAACCGAATGCAATCGTGCCAATCGTGCCAAGCAAAAATACAAAACCTGACCTACTCATAACTCCCCCCTTAAATTCACCTGTTGCTCATTGCTCACCCAAACGGGGTCAGGAAATTAAAGGGGTCAGCATCGGTTTTAATACCTATAGCGATGCTGACCCCATTAGCTCGGCCACCAACGCGCCAAAATTACCGAGTAGCACCTTGCGTCGCGCAGTGCTGTCTTCCGCCCCCTCGACACCCCAGTGCAACAGATTGAACAGACCAGCAGGCAGCTTATTTATCATTGGACTAAATCAACCGTGAACAAACCTTCCATCACAACATTCTGCAGCCAAGTGGCAATGGTGCAGAAACCTATGTCACCGAACATAATGACCCACCAAGATATTCATAGCGCTTGGGAATGACGCGCCTCCCACCATCAGACCGATCTCGCTAGGCATTGCTCACTTGAAAACTATTTCGAGCCTGGCCCCTTTGTTTTATTGTCCAAACGAATCAGCTCAGCTTTTAATTTATCAACTTCATCTTTGATAAATCCAGATATGAACTTTTGTATCTCTTCCTCCGATGTGCTCGGATTCTTTAAAAAATAATCGATAGCAATCGGTGCAATATGAACCATGGTAGTCGCATGTGAAGCCACACGTGTTGGCTCTATATACATATCCTTGAGCCTCCACAAAAGTTCTTCTTCATTAGAAGAAAATGTTTTTCTATTGTTATGGTTTGCTTCCAATTCCATCTCGAACATTTGTTTACTTATAATTTTTCTCGAAATCAATATTTCAACTATTCGATAGTAATTTTCGCGATTTCCATTACTTTCCCTCTCAATCGATACTCTTTGTGAGTGACTGGCAATCCTACAAAGGACGTCAATTGTATTAATCGCGGCATGTCCAATCTCTTTGGCGGTGTGCAGATTGCCTGCACTTTTTTCAACTTTCCTTATCAAGTTGGTTAACTCAACCTCTAATTTCTTCCTCTCAATTTCGTGCAATTCAGTCTTAGCAATCAAAGATTCTTTCAAGGTCGCTCGAATTTCTTTGTCAATTTCACCCAACTCTTTATTTCGATCATTCAGCCCTTTAGCCCACTTCATCATCCAAAAAGACAATGCAAGAAAACCCACGACAGACAAACTGGACTGCAAGACTGATGCAATTGTTGTGATTTCCATAAAGTTGGTTGCTTTAGAAGTTGTATTGGTGGTGTTGCAAATAACTCACCGACTAATCGGCTTATACCGAATCCGCTTAGGCTTCGCGCCCTCTTCACCCAAACGCTTCTTCTTATCCGCTTCATATTCCTGATAGTTACCATCGAAGAACGTCCACTTGGAATCGCCTTCGCAGGCGAGGATGTGGGTGGCGATGCGGTCTAGGAACCAACGATCGTGGGAGATGACGGCGACGCAGCCGGCGAACTCTAACAATGCATCTTCCAACGCGCGCAGGGTTTCCACGTCGAGGTCGTTGGAAGGTTCATCGAGCAGCAACACGTTGCCGCCAGAGATGAGGGTCTGCGCCAGATGCAGACGTCCGCGCTCACCACCGGAGAGTTGGCCGACGATCTTGCCTTGGTCACCGCCTTTGAAGTTAAAGCGGCCGATGTAGGCACGTGCTGGTGTTTCGTATTTGCCCACGGTCAATATCTCGTTGCCGCCAGAGATGGCGTCGAACACGGTCTTGCCGTTGTCCAGCGAATCACGCGCTTGGTCAACGTGCGCAATCTTCACAGTCTGGCCGATCTTCACGGTGCCACTGTCCGGCTGTTCTTTGCCGGTGATCATGCGGAACAATGTAGATTTACCCGCACCGTTAGGGCCGATGATGCCGACGATGGCGCCAGGTGGAATCTTGAAGCTGAGGTTGTCAATGAGCAGACGGTCGCCATAGGCTTTGCTCACGCCGTCGAATTCGATGACTTCGTTACCCAGACGTTCGCCCACGGGGATGAAGATCTCTTGTGTCTCGTTACGTGCTTGGTGTTCTTGCGAGTTCAGTTCTTCGAAACGTGCGATACGCGCTTTGGATTTTGCCTGACGCGCTTTCGGATTCTGGCGCACCCATTCCAACTCTTGCTT
>CAJBRY010000333.1 GCA_903958085.1 uncultured Geobacteraceae bacterium | reverse complement strand
TGCCGCTCACCATTAATCAATTGCTTAAGATTTTTTGATAAACAGACCTGCTGATTGGTTCAGTCTGTAACATTTTTCCTCCTAACGATGGCAAGGAGCTTTATCAGGGTTTAAGTAAGTTCTTTGAGTACTACAACAATGTCAAAACTCATAAGGAAATTGAAAGGAGTATACCTGTATCATTATATATGCCTGTAGCTTAGAGTTTTGTTGCTTCGCAACAAAAACCAGTAAGTTTTAAAAGGCATACACCGAAAGAATGATTATTGAAAAAGACCGACTTTTAAATCGGTCTCATTCTATCGGATCAGGATATCCCTAACAGGTTGCTCTCCAGCAGAGCCCATTTCCGTTTCTCCTGATGGAACAAAGATAGAATCACTATCCGGATTTCAACTAAGAAAGTGACGTTGGTGGTCCTGACAATGGGGAGTATTAAAGTCGCCATTCACTCAGGTCAGCTATCGTCATCAGGTTCTCCCGTGGTAGCATCTTCGATCGGTTTGCCTCATAAAAGCTCCAGCAATAGCTGGGCTTTCGTCTTCACGCTCTTTCGATTCTGCTTTGTCGTAGTGGTAAGTTTAAGATTAATTTATGCTAACCGTGTGTTACGGATAATACAGGAACGACTGTAGGTGATTTTTGAACCAATGGTTGTTGCAGTGCTTCGGGTCCGGACACTTCTTTTTGTAAATTCTTCTGAGTATCGAACTCAGAAGAATTTAAGCAAGGAACTTCCCTCAGGTTCATTTTCCCCGATAGTTGTTGGTATGGTATCATAAGTTTAAACCTCACTTTTTTGTTTTTCAACACGGTACGGGATATTTTGCCCTCTTCCCACAGATTCCAAAACAACCTTGGCGACAGGTTTGCGATCGAAGCATGAATGCGATGGTTGTTGTACTTTTCATAAAACAGGATCAGGAATGTTTCCAACTCGGGCAGATCCCAGAACACCTGGATCCCAATTGCATTTGAAAGAATACTGTGAAAGCTCTCAATATGGCCGTTTTCCTGAGGGGTGTAAGGATGCGTAAACACTTGATTCAAATAATTCTGCTCAAAAAATTCCCGGATCACTGCCGAGGAAAACTGAGGACCATTGTCGTTGCGGACTTCAATGTGAATCTTTTTCCGTAACATATCCGCCGGTTGCAGGTGATGAATGATGATGTATTCCCAGGCTCTTTGAACCTGTGCAGACTTCATCGTAAAGCCTAATCCGTGGTACAGCACGGCCCGTGTAAAAGTATCGATGACCGTAAGAATATAAGCGTGGCGTCTTTCCCGAACGACCCAGACCAGCTTCATGTCCATCTCCAAAACTTCCAATGGGCCTTCCGGGATAACGATCCGGTATTTGGCAAAATTCTTCTCAGCCCGTTTGTGCCGCTGCTTGAGTAGCCCGCTTTCTTTCATCAGGCGATACACCTTTTTATGGTTAATATAGTAACCGAGAATCATCAGGGCAAAATACATTTTCTTGTACCCATAGTCGGTATCTGGATCAGATTGGATCAATTTGATCTCTTCAACTACAGCATCATTTGGAACCTTAATCTTCTCGTTTTCATTCAGTTTAATAACCGTCAGTGTTGGCTTTCTACCTGGACGCTTGCCTTTGGGTTTGTAGTAATATTGATGGAGACTGATTCCAATCACAGGAAGAACCTTGTCCCGTTTCAAACCCAAGCTGACGTACCTACCCGCAATGGCTATTTTTTCGCCCAGGCATGTTGCTTTTTTAGGAGCTCGTCCTTGAGCCGACCCTCCAGTTCTTTTTCTGCAAGCAGTAGCTTAAGTTGTTCGTTTTCCTTTTCCAGACGTCTGATCTCTTTCAGATGTTCCGGTGTCATTCCATGTCGGAAGCCCGCTTCGCCCATAGTTTCCAACTTTTTTTTCCAGGAAGAGTAGGTCGTCGGATAGAGTCCGTGCTTGTCCAAAGTTGCCTGAATTCCCTGCAAAGAAGCTTCTTTAAGGATTTGAAGCTTCTCTTCTTTCGTAAATTTCCGTTTTTCCATTGACATAATTACACATTTTTATTAGTAATCATGTCCGATATACTAGGGGGCCAATACAAATGGTAGCTGATGCTGATGCGCGGATCGAACATCCATTCGGCCACCGTGTCGTACTCAAGGCTGGCACCGGCATTAAACAACCAGTTTTTGTCAGGGCGATATTCAATATTGCCGAAAGTTCGATAGGCTGAGCGGTTTTTCCAGTCCGAAGAAGTGAAC
>CAJBRY010000332.1 GCA_903958085.1 uncultured Geobacteraceae bacterium | reverse complement strand
CGTGGAAGCCACCAACAATACAAACATCCTACAAAATCAGGTCTTGTAACCATTGCGGGGAAACCTGGCGACGATCTGGCGACGGGAACTTTAAACAGTATATATAAACAGGCAGGGATAAAAAAATGAATCGCTACTTAATTGTTGTAGAAGAAACTAAAACAGGGTTTTCAGCCTATTCCCCAGATTTGGATGGCTGTATTGCAACTGGAGCAAATCGGGACGAGGTAGAACAAAAAATGAAAGAGGCTATAAAGTTTCATCTTGAAGGATTAAAAGAAGAGCATCTTACCATTCCAACGCCTCATAGCTTTTCTACCTATCTCGAAATATCGGCATAACAAATCAATCCAGCCAATCGCCGGGCAAGCCCGGCTCCGGTTGATTTATTCGTTATGCATTATGGGGTCACTACGATGCAATGGCTTATGGAAAACAAAGAATGGATCTTCAGTGGCGCTGGAATTTTCGCAATATCAGTGTTGATTAATTTGTTTGTCAAAAGCAAGAAAGCCACAAAACAGGTGCAAAAGTCTGGTTCGAACTCGATTAACTATCAAGCAGGGGGAGACATTCGAATAGGAAACCGTGATGATAAATGACCAAGTCCAAAAGCAACAAGCTGGCGATAGTTCAACAAATCTACAAGGTCAAACTATCGTAATTCATCAAGGCATCACGTACACAGACGCAAAGGAGATTGCATTAGACGTCTATAAAGCAAACTTCTTGCAACTTTCGCGAGACGCTTACGAAGTGGCAAGGGCTAGGGCTGAAGAACTAACAGATGCTTTCTTGGAAAAGCTAAAGAAAGTAAACGAAACCGCCGTTTCCGAACTAAGTCAACCCGGAATGCAGGCGGCATTGTTTGAGGCCCAAAAACAGTATGCAATAACCGGCGACAAGAACTTAGAAGGATTGCTGGTTGATATACTTGTCGAAAGAGCATCTACGCCAGAACGGAATATATACCAAATTGTTTTGGATGAGTCGTTGTCTGTTGCTGCAAAGTTAACCACAGAACAAATGGATGCCCTCACGGTGAACTTTCTTTTTTCAAAGACTAAACATCTTAGATTAATAAACTTAGATTCGCTAAATAAATATTTCGACACAGATATTATTCCGTTTCTTCAAGAATTAACCGAAACGTCATCTTGCTACGAACACCTTGAGTACGTGGGTTGTGGCTCACATATGTATGTTAACCATCTTCATCTAATAGAGCATCTATTTCGCATCAATTACCCAGGTTTATTTTCAAAAGGGTTTGATCAAAGTCGATTCGAGAGTGAAATTGGCCCTATGTCTGATTACCAGGAACTGCTGATGACGTGCTTCCACGATTCGGCAAGATTGCAAATTGATACGTTGGACATTGACGTGCTAAATATAAAATTGGAAAAGCGAAATATTTCCGGTGAGCTACATAATAAAATTTCTGATTTATTTAACTCTACATTAATGAGCGATCAGGAGATTAAGGAATACATACTTAAGGCAAAGCCGGAAGCAAAAAAGTTGTTTGATCTTTGGAAAAATAGTTCCATATCAAAATTCGCGTTAACTACAGTGGGAATAGCTATTGCACAAGCTAACTATCGCCGGCGAATTGGAGTGAAGCTGGATCTGTCAATATGGGTCAAATAAAATGCCAACAAGACAATACAACTGATCGCTATGCTCCGGCTGATTTCTACATTATGCATAAAGGCACAGGATAATGTCAATAGTAAATACTTGTTGGGGACAAAGATAAATTATTGATCAAGTATATTGGCACCTCGTACCACCATCCTGATTCAATGCAGATCATTGAAATTTCGGATTGAAATTTCGGATTGACAAGTCGAAATTTCAATGTATAATGATCGACATGATTAAAAGGCCATCCTATATTGAACAACTGTCCAATGCCTTGCGGCGATCGCCGGTGACTGCCCTGCTGGGTCCGCGGCAATGCGGCAAAACCACGCTGGCGCGACTGCTTGGTCAAAACCGTGTTGCGACCTATTTCGATCTCGAATCACGGCCTGACCAGACGCGGCTGCAAAATCCCGAGCTAGCCCTGAGCGGCCTGAAAGGAACGGTCATTCTGGATGAAATACAGAGCATGCCTGAACTCTTCAATGTTTTAAGGGTGCTAGT
>CAJBRY010000331.1 GCA_903958085.1 uncultured Geobacteraceae bacterium | reverse complement strand
GTGTTCATAACATCAATTTTGTAACTCCGACTCATTACCTGCCGCAGATTTTGGCAGCGCTTTGGCTGGCTATTCCTAAAGGTTTTACTCTACCGATTGTCTGGAACAGCAGCGGTTACGAGAAGGTTGATGTGTTGAGGCTTCTTGATGGCATAGTTTCAATCTATCTACCGGACATGAAATACGCCGATGATACTGTTGCAGTTGCGACATCTTCCGCATCAGGCTATACAGCGTATAACCGTGCTGCAGTAACTGAAATGCTTAGACAGGTCGGGCACCTTCAGACGGATTGTGACGGAATTGCTTCAAGCGGATTGATTATAAGGCATTTAGTCCTTCCTGAAGGTAGGTCTGGCTCGAAGGATACTCTGTCATGGATTGCCGAAAATCTTGGAACTGAAACACATATTGCTTTGATGAGTCAGTATTTTCCCGCGCATATTGCAGCCAAAACTGATGGGCTGAATCGTCCGGTAAGTCATGATGAGTATGATGCTGCAGTTGAAGTTTTGGAAGAAGTGGGTCTCGAAAACGGCTGGGTCCAGGATTTGGATGAGGAGCACGGAGCAATTTGAGAAGGCTTAAGTTGTCTGACTTGAACCGTGTTTTTATTTATATAATAACATTAAGGAGTTGAGTGTAAATGCCTAAAAGAACTGATATTAATAAAATACTTATCATAGGTGCCGGTCCGATTGTCATTGGTCAGGCCTGCGAGTTTGACTACTCCGGTACTCAGGCCTGCAAGTCCCTCAAGGAAGAGGGGTACGAAGTTATATTGCTTAACAGCAATCCTGCAACGATTATGACCGATCCTGATTTTGCTGACCGCACTTATATCGAGCCGGTAACCCCGGAAATACTCACCAAGATTATTGAAAAAGAGCGTCCGGATGCAGTTCTTCCAACTCTTGGTGGTCAAACAGCACTAAATACCGCCGTGTCTGTAGCCGAAGCCGGAGTGCTTGAAAAATACGGTGTCGAGCTTATTGGTGCCAAGCTTCCGGCGATCAAAAAAGCAGAAGACCGTACCCTTTTTAAGGCCGCGATGGAAAAAATCGGGCTTTCAGTGCCGAATTCAGGTCTGGCACACAATCATGCGGAAGCCATGGAGGTTATAAAAACTATCGGGTTTCCTGCAATTATCAGACCTTCATTTACTCTTGGCGGCAGCGGCGGAGGTATCGCTTACAACCTCGAAGAGTTCGAAAAAATGGCGATGGGTGGGATTGATGCTTCGCCGACAGACGAAATTCTTATCGAGGAATCAGTAATTGGTTGGAAAGAGTACGAATTAGAGGTAATGCGCGATACAGCTGATAACGTTGTCATTATCTGCTCAATAGAAAATTTAGATCCAATGGGTGTTCATACCGGTGACTCAATAACCATAGCCCCAGCACAGACTCTTACTGATAAAGAGTATCAGATCCTGCGCGATGCCTCGTTGAAAATTATTCGTGAAATAGGTGTTGATACCGGAGGATCAAATATCCAGTTTGGTATTAATCCCCGTGACGGTCGCCTGGTAGTTATCGAGATGAATCCAAGAGTTTCACGCTCGTCCGCTCTTGCTTCCAAAGCCACCGGCTTCCCAATTGCTAAAATAGCTGCAAAACTTGCCGTTGGTTATACGCTTGATGAGGTCACCAATGACATCACCCGTGAAACACCTGCCTGTTTTGAACCGAGTATCGATTACGTAGTAACAAAAATCCCCAGATTTACTTTTGAAAAATTTCCGGCTGCGGATGCTACCTTGACTACGCAGATGAAGTCAGTAGGCGAGGTTATGTCAATTGGCAGGACATTTAAAGAATCGTTTCAGAAGGCACTTCGTTCGCTAGAAATCGGTGTATGCGGTTTTGATTCAAAACTGTTTGACCTCGGCAGTGAGACAAGAAGGGCTTTGACCGGTAAAGAACAGCAGTTGCTGCTAGAGAAACTTCGCGTACCTAATGCCGACCGTTTGTGGTACCTGGGCGACGCCCTGCGTAGCGGCATGAGTGTAGAAGAGATATTCAAGCACACAGCTATTGATCCATGGTTTTTGCACAATATCCGTCAGATAATTGAAAAAGAGGATGAATTAAAGAAGTCTTCTTTAAAGGATGCAACAGCGAGTATTATACGCGATGCCAAGCAGATGGGCTTTTCTGACAAGATGCTCTCTAAACTCTGGGCAACAAATGAAGACAGTGTCCGTGAATTGCGGTTGTCATTGGGCGTACGTCCTGTTTACAAGCGTGTTGACACCTGTGCTGCAGAGTTTGTCGCCTATACTCCATACATGTATTCAACTTACGAAGAGGAGTGTGAGGCAGCACCGACTGACCGCAAGAAAATAATGATCCTTGGCGGCGGTCCGAATCGAATAGGGCAGGGGATAGAATTTGATTACTGTTGTGTACATGGGGCTTTTGCACTTGCAGAAGATGGTTTTGAAACCATTATGGTCAACTGTAACCCTGAAACCGTTTCCACAGATTATGACACTTCTGATCGCCTCTATTTTGAGCCGCTTACGCTTGAAGATGTTCTTGAAATTGTTGCCGTTGAAAAGCCTTTCGGAGTGATTGTTCAGTTTGGCGGTCAAACACCCTTAAAACTTGCTGTCGCGCTTGAAAAGGCAGGCGTTCCGATCATAGGCACATCTCCGGATGCGATTGACCGTGCAGAAGATCGTGAGCGTTTTCAGGAGATGCTTCATAAGCTGGGACTTCTCCAGCCGGAAAATGGTACGGCACGTTCTTTTGAAGAAGCTGAAATAGTTGTTAAGCGGATTGGTTATCCGGTTGTTGTTAGGCCATCCTACGTCCTTGGCGGTAGGGCCATGGAGATTGTTTATGACGATGAGAACCTGCAGCGATATATGAAGACTGCAGTGCTGGTGTCACCTGAACATCCCATTCTTATCGATAGTTTTCTTGATGAAGCAATAGAAATAGATGTCGATGCCCTCTGTGACGGTACAGATGTAGTTATTGGGGGGATCATGGAGCATATTGAGGAGGCGGGCATTCATTCAGGCGATTCTGCCTGCAGTCTGCCGCCATATTCAATCAACCAGGAAATAGTTGCCGAGATTCGCCGCCAGACCGTTCTTATGGCGTTGGAGTTGAATGTTAAAGGGCTTATGAATGTGCAGTATGCTGTGAAAGGTTCGGTCGTGTACATTTTGGAGGTTAATCCGCGCGCATCCAGAACTTCACCTTTTGTTTCCAAAGCGACCGGACGACCACTCGCCAAGATTGCAGCCAGGGTAATGGCCGGTAAAACCCTTAAGGAGCTTGGAATCATCAGCGATATTATTCCAAAACATATTTCGGTCAAGGAAGCGGTGTTCCCATTTGTCAAATTTCCTGGTGTAGACACACTGCTAGGTCCTGAAATGAAATCAACCGGCGAGGTAATGGGAATAGGTGAAACATTTGCCGAGGCTTTTGCCAAATCACAGTTGGGAGCGAATGTTAAGTTACCTCTGGCAGGAAACGTCTTTATCAGCGTCAGGGATGCCGATAAGAAACATGTTGTCAGCGCTGCTGAAAAACTGTATAAAGCCGGATTCGGTGTTCTTGCGACTGGTGGTACTGCCCAGTTTCTTGAAGAAAAAGGAATTCCAGTCAGACGTTTGAATAAAGTTCTTGAAGGTCGTCCGCATATTGTTGATGCAATAAAGAACGGTGAAGTTCATCTTGTTATTAACACTACGCATGGTGCTCAGGCTGTAGCGGATTCTTTTTCAATAAGGCGTGAAGCACTGATGCATGGCCTGGCGTACTATACAACTGTTGCAGGTGCAAAAGCAGTTGCTGACAGTATCCTTTCTATGCAGAGTCATGAATTGACAGTTAAGCCTATTCAGGATTATTTGGTTTGATTACTAATTTACAGGAGCAGATTACTCGATGTCCCATTCAATACCATTAACAAAAGAGAGCTTTGAATCCTTACAGGAAGAGTTGAAGCGTCTTATTAGAGAAGAACGCCCAAAAGTAATTCAGGATATTGCTGAGGCTCGTGCACATGGAGACCTATCTGAAAATGCCGAATACGATGCTGCCAAGAATCGTCAGGGATTTATTGAGGGGCGCATTCAGGAAATAAATGGCAAACTGGCACGCGCTCATGTTGTCGACCTCTCAGGTTTGAACCCTGACAAGGTCGTTTTTGGCTGTACTGTTACAGTTTATGATACGGCTACTGAGGAAGAGGTCACGTACAAAATTGTCGGTGAGGATGAAGCTGATATCAAGCTGAGTAAAATTTCCTGCACATCCCCCGTTGGAAAAGCTCTTATCGGGCATAAACTGGATGATTCGGTCAAGGTAATTGTCCCTTCAGGAACGAAAGAGTACGAAATAATAGATATTAAATACGAATAGTTAAATAAAATACTAGGAGAACTAAAATGGCAGAGATCACAAAAGACATGACTTTTTTTGAACTTATGCGTACCTATCCTGAATCTGTAAAAGTTTTACAGAAACACAATCTTGGGTGTATCGGCTGCATGGGTGCACAGAATGAAAGCCTTGAGCAGGGAGCAAGAGCCCACGGCCTAAACATAGATACTCTCTTGAATGATTTGAAAGAAATAGCCAGCTGATCGATTTCGGCATGTACCGAAAAAAAGAATGACCCTCTGTAACCTTTTCTAGGGTCATTCTTTTATGACTTTTGATGCTTTCGATGTTCCAATACACTGTTTTCCAGTTGTACTTCCCGATTTATTCTTTCTACTTCATCAGCCGTTAATCCCACGCTTGGGTGGTTTCCCATCCAGTGAGTAATTTGGCCTTTTACTGAATCAAGCGGTACTGGAAGCGGTGGACCCGGGATATGTCTGCCGTCTATATAAAGAGATGCCTGACATGTGTCATCAACCTGCACAACAGAAAAATCTGCTTTAAGGCCATTTGACAGAATTTTACTGAATATCATTTTCTTGAATATCATCGGTTTTGTCCCCTGATAATGTACTCGCCTGCATAGCACAATTTTGATAATATCAAAAAAACAAATTTATTAAAAGGGGGCCTAGTGACTCTTTCCTCTCGAGGTCACGCGTTTTCAAATGTTTTTGAATCTCTTTCGCAGGACTATCTTCAGGGCAAGGAAGAAGTATTGCGACTGTCGGTTATCGCTCTTCTTGTTGGAGGTCACATTCTGGTGGAAGATTTACCCGGTCTTGGCAAGACTACTGTTGCGCTTGCACTTGCCGGTGTTACCGGACTCACCTTTGGCAGAGTGCAATGCACCAGTGACCTGCTTCCATCTGATATAACTGGGTTATCAATATTTAACAGGGAAGAGGGACACTTCAGTTTTCAGCCAGGGCCGATATTCAATAATATTGTTCTTCTTGATGAGATCAACCGCGCTATGCCGCGCACACAGAGTGCAATGCTGGAGGCAATGGAAGAGTGTCGCGTAACAATTGAAGGAATAACACACTCTCTCCCTGATCCATTTATGGTCTTTGCAACTCAGAACCCCTCAGATCAGAGTGGCACTTTTTTACTCCCTGAGTCCCAGCTTGACCGTTTTCTGATCTGTACCGGCATTGGTTATCCGGCAGAGCATCTTGAGCGTTTAATAATCTCTGGCGGAGGTATCCGTGAGCGTATCGACAAAATATCACCTCTAGTTTCATCAGCCGATATTTTGTCTGCCCGAAGACAAGTTCAATCCGTATATCTATCAGATAAAGTGATTTCGTATATTCACAGCCTCGTGTTGGCAACACGCTCGCATGATCTCATCATTACCGGTCTTTCTACCAGGGCTGCAATTAATCTTGTTCAGGCTGCCAAGGCTGCAGCATATCTTGCCGGTCGCGACTATGTAGCGCCTGATGACGTAAAAAGCATTGCTGTACCTGTATCGGCTCATCGTCTGGTAATGCGGAATGACATGACGGCAAATGGCAGGGGAGGAGTTATACGGACGATCATCGCCGACATAGCATTGCCTTTGGTCTGAAAGGAAGCAAATCAGGGACAATATTCATCATTATTACTCTTACACTTGGTTTTGCAGCAGTCAATACAGGCAATAATCTACTCTTCCTCGTTTTGTCAGTGTTGCTGGCATTTATGTCTGTCACTGGTCTGGCAGGTATGTATAATATCAAGAAGCTTATCCCGTACTTACATCCACCTGATGAAATATTTGCAGGAATTCCTGCCGTTTTTACTTTATCGGTACGAAACAATAAACGATATCTCACGTCATTTCTCATCCATATTGAACATCACGCTGGAAAATCTCTTGTATTCCCGGTTGTTCCTCCAAATTCTGCTATTAATGGAACGGTCATATTAACTTTCAATCAACGTGGTCAAGAGCAGATTGGCAGGATTACAATAAGCTCTCCCTATCCAGTAGGTTTTTTTACTAGATTCTGGAGTTATGAAATTAATAATACTTTCACGGTGTTTCCTCGACCGATTCCTTCCAATCTGCAAGGAAACGGTGAAGAGTCTGTTGCCGCGGGTACAAATTTACGCCGAGAGCGCGGCTTAAGTGGTGAAGTGGAGCGAATTTATCCATATACCGGAGTGGAACCGCTTCGTATGATTCATTGGAAGCATTCGGCGCGCAGTCAGGATCTTATGATAAAAGGTTTTGGCCGTAGTGTGGTTGTACCATTGGTTATAGATCTTGATTCGCTAGCAGGGGAGGGTGTGGAGGAACGTCTGTCTCTCGCAACATGGTTGGTTCTTAATTCGGTTTATGAGCGACCAGTAGGGATAAAATTCAGAAATCGTTCTCTTCCTGCCGGAATCGGCAGAAGGCATTGCCTGATGCTGTTGAAGGAATTGGCGTTGTATGATAGCAATTAAGAATCTTGCAACGATATTGACGTATGTCATTGCTTTATGCGGAATGATACCCATTTTTCCGTGGCTTACAATGTTTCCACGAATGCTTCTAATACTCGGTTTGATATCCGGACTTTGGCAGGATATCAAAGGAAACTGGCAGCTGAAACCGTGGTTTCAGAATATTTTGATCACGCCGATTTTTTTATATTATGCGCTGCAGTATAGTCGCACCAATCCTATTCAGCCGGTAATAAGCGTCTTGACAATTATGTTGACTGTCAGGCTCAGTGGGGAAAAAACTGTACGCCACAGTAAGCAGATTTATGCTCTTTCAATTTTCTGCCTTGCCTCTTCCTCACTTTATGATCTAAGTCCGGTATTTTTACTTTACCTTGGATTACTTCTGTTCATGGTTGCCATTGCCCTTATATTGCTTACCTTTCAGAGTCAGGATGCAGGAATGTTGGTAACGAAACTGGATTTAAAAAGAATCCTTATTTTTGGCATAATGATTCCTGTGATATCAGTTCCACTGATTTTATTCTTTTTCCCAATCATGCCTCGTACCCAATTGCCGCTCTGGAATTTTCTAAATCCACTACCGTCTGGAACATCTGGCTATTCCGAAATTGTTGAGCCTGGAAGTAAAAGCAATGTGTCTGCATCGCATTCGCTGGTATTTCGCGCAGAGATGCCGCGTCAGGAGGACTCAAAGCTTTATTGGCGTGGGACAGTTTTCAACTTTACAGATGGAATCAAATGGACCCGTACTCTTCAGATTCCTCCTGAAAATATTTATTCTAATAAATCAACGGTGAATCAGTTAATATTCCCAGAACCTTCTGCCGTTCGTACCCTTTTTTCGCTTGATCGCCCTGTAACGATTTCACTGCAAAGAATTAAACTTTCTCCAGACGGAGTATTTGAGCTTTCAAGAGTGGGCGGAAGGCGCATCAATTATTCAGCTGAATCAAATAATGGCGGAAATGTTACACAGCTCAACAACATTAACAGAAGGTTTTATCTTCAGTTGCCTGAACAGTTTCCAACTCGTTTGAAGGAATTGTCTTCACGCCTTATTAGATTCGGAAATAGTGACCGAAAAAGGGTTGAGTATTTAGAAAATTTTTATAGATTAAGTCATCTTCGCTATTCAACAAACAATCTTCCAATCGGTGATAGAGTTCTGGATAGGTTTCTCTTTGAAATTAAACAAGGAAATTGTGAATATTTTGCTTCTTCATTTGCTCTGATACTCCGATCTGCCGGAATTCCTTGTCGTCTTGTAGGTGGTTTTTTTGGGGGCGAATATAACAAATTAGGCGGATATTATCTGGTCAGCGAAGATAAGGCGCATGTGTGGGTAGAAGCATTTATCGAAGGAGAGGGGTGGATAAGGATTGATCCAAGTTCATTCGCAGAAAACTCTGGAGAAGTTTGGAGTAAAAAAGGTTCAAAAAATCTGGTGTTTAGATTGACCCTGGCAATTGATTCCTTTAATCATATCTGGAATCGTTCTGTGATTTCGTATGATCTGGAGCAGCAGATAAGTTTTGCAAGTCAACTTGGTTCGAGTTTTCGGGGAATTCAGCCATTAAAAAGAATATGGAATGTAATTCCATATATAGTTGGATGCCTGTTGATTACTTCTATATATTTTATTTCTAAGCGAATGTCTTTGTTTAACTCGCGTGAACAACGCATCTTGAACCGCTTTCTTAAACTTATAAAACTCAAGTTCAATATTTCTACGGTGGAAAGTGGTTGTGGGTTATTTGAAGTTACTTCTGTGGCAAATTGCAGTAAAGTTTCAAATTTTGTCGGGATCTATGCAGCTGCAATTTACCATGATCGCAGGTTGACGGATAAGGAGTACGAAAAGTTAATGAAAATACTCAAGGATATGCAAAGCTGAAAAGTTATTTACAATTTAGATGTGAGATTGAAAGTTAAAAATACCTTGACTTACAAGCCCACTTCAGGCTATTAGAGCACTTCTCACATGGTGGCCATGGTGAAGCGGTTAACACATACGACTGTGACTCGTACATACGAGGGTTCAAATCCCTCTGGCCACCCCAAATAAAATTTGCCCGTAAACATATTTAATGCCGCTGTTGCGTAAATGTTGACGGGCTTTGTTTTATGTTACTGCGGTAGAAGGCTTCCCGCTATTAGTTATTAACGGATATAAATCTATCTATTATGGGGAATCAATTTATGGAAATGCAAACAAAAAAAGAAGCAAATGCTACTGTTGTTGCAATATCTGGACGAATGGATGCAGTTACTGCTCCTGAATATGAAAAATGTATCAATGCACTTGTAACTGAGGGGGAATCAAGCTTTGTAATTGATTTCACTTCTCTTGACTACATTAGTAGTGCCGGTCTTAGGGCTCTTCTTGCTACCGCTAAAAAGCTAAAAGTCAGCAGCGGTCAGATACATTTTGCCTGTCTTACTGGGACGGTAAAAGAAGTTTTTGACATTTCTGGTTTTGCATCCATATTCAAGATGCATGATTCGGTTTCAGCAGCTCTGGTTGCAATCGGTTAATCGAGATGCACAGAGACACCCTCTCCTGCATTGCCAGCGTAGAGAAGCTTGAGGAAGTAATAAGTTTCATCGAAGACTGTGCTGACCACTCTAAGCTTGACATGAAGAGAAAGATGGGACTCTTGATTGCTGCAGAAGAGGCTTTTGTCAATGTCTGTAGCTATGCATATCCTGATGGTCTTGGGGAAGTGCTTGTTTCCTGTGCCTTCAGCAACACTGAATTTGAAGTAGAAGTAGCTGATTTTGGCAGGGAGTTTGATGTCCTTTCTATTCCGGAACCGGACACTGAGTCGGATATTATGGATCGCCAGATTGGTGGACTCGGGGTTCATTTTATAAGAAAATTATCTGATGAAGCCAGTTATAGGCGTGAGCATGGTCAGAATATTTTGAAAATGAAAATTAACCTTGCGTTTAATTCTGACATAATTTAGATAAACCCTAGTAGAATTTATTCAAATAGATATTTCATTATATCAAACCTGTCGAATATGTAACATTCAGATATTAAGATAAGCCAATTCAGATGCATACTCTTACGGAAAAAATACATGAACTTTAGCCGTTTTCGCCCTCAGAATATCAGAACCCGCATTCTTTACGCCCTCCTTGGTACTGCAGTAGTTTCACTCGTCTGTTTCGGTATGGTGTCGTTTCTGAGCATGAGCCATCTCGGAATTTCTTCTTTGGAAGGCACTGTAGGTCTTAGCCAGGAACTCTTAAAAATAAGCAAAGGTTCTTTGGAGTCACTGACTCGTGAGGGATTGTTAAAGGCGACAGTGGATCAGGCGACGCTGATTGATTCACAGTTTCGTAATGTGGAAAATGACTTAAAAATTTTGGTAGATAATGGCGAACGTATCTGGAAAAGGCCAGATTCTTATCCGCGCAAAAAATCCTACTCCATTACAGAGCAACCGGTTGACCCGAAAGAAGCCTCAGTCTGGCAGATTCCACAAGGGGTTTCCGTTGAAACGGTAAAAAATGACCTTCGGATATCATCGTCCATGGACGACTTTATGATATCGGTATTGAAAAGCAACTCCAATATAAACGATTGCAACCTTGCTACGCCTCAGGGCTTGTTCAGGCGTTTTCCATGGTCATCCAATATTGACCCGAAGTATGATGTGAGAAAGCGTGACTGGTTTACTCGGGCGCTTGACAGTGGGACTTTGGGTTGGAGCGAGCCATATGTAGGTGTTATCGCACGCAATCTGAGGGTGAACTGCTCTGCACCGGTTTTCAAAGACAAGCGGATTGTTGCTGTAATCGGTTTGAATGTACCACTTACGACAATTCAGGAACGAATAATAAAGATGCGCATCAACAATGTCGGCAAAGCCTATTTGGTTTCAAAGGACAGGAGAGTTCTTGCTCGTGAAGGACTCGTAACCGACAGCGACAAGTGGAAGGAGAAGCAGTCGGGGGAATATTTCTCCTTTGACGATACCAAGGCATTACCTCTGCTAGATCAAAGTCTTGCATCAGGGACTCCTGGAATAATGCGTGGAGTACTTGCCAAGGAGGATAGTTTTGTTGCCTATGCTCCGATAAGTGCGACTGGTTGGTCGGTTTTATTTGTGCTCCCGGTCAAGGCTGTCTATGCGCCAATCAAATCGACTGAAAACGCAATTATATTACAGTCTCAGGCTGTTAAGAATCAGGTTTACAAACACATTGCTATTTCTATGGCGGTACTGGCAGTGGTTTTTATGTTACTTCTTGCCGGAGTAAATTATTTTTCTCACAAACTTGCTAAAAGGATAACAGCGCCAATACTTGAGCTTGAAGAAGGAGCAAAAATTATTGGCGATGGCAATTTAGATCACCGCCTTCAGGTTGATTCAAATGATGAGATTCAGCAGTTGGCTGAAACTTTTAACAAAATGGCCGGTGACCTTTCAGGATATATCCATGATTTAACTGAAACAACAGCGACAAAAGAGCGAATTGAAAGCGAACTCAAGTTAGCAACCAATATACAGACGTCTTTATTGCCAAGAATATTTCCAGCATTTCCGGAACGCGGTGATATTGATTTGCATGCTCTTATGGATCCAGCTAAAGAGGTTGGGGGCGATTTTTATGATTTCTTCTTTCTGGATGAG
>CAJBRY010000330.1 GCA_903958085.1 uncultured Geobacteraceae bacterium | reverse complement strand
TGCAAGCGTAAATATTGCTGAACTTGTTGCCTTCCACCGGAGTCACGGCTGTTTGGCCACTGTTACTTCAACACAGCCATCAGGACGTTTTGGCGCTCTCTGTTTAGGTGACAGAGAACAGGTCACTTCTTTTCAGGAAAAGCCGGTTGGTGATGGGAACTGGATCAATGGTGGTTTTTTTGTACTGGAGACTCAAACACTTGATTATATTTCCAATGATGCCACCCTGTTTGAAAAGCAGCCTATGGAGGAATTAGTAAACGCTGGGCAGCTTGTAGCGTACAAACATTCCGGCTTTTGGCAACCAATGGATACTTTGCGGGACAAAATTCACTTGGAAGAACTGTGGGCTTCCGGCAATGCGCCATGGAAACTTTGGTGATATGGGGCACAATAGAATGACTTTCTGGAGAGGGAAAAAGGTTTTTTTAACAGGTCACACCGGATTCAAAGGATCCTGGTTATCTCTATGGCTCAACTCTCTTGGAGCTCATGTCACCGGCTACGCGTTGGAGCCCCCGACTGCTCCCAGTCTGTTCAAGCTGGCTGAGATTAAGGAGTTGGTAACATCAATTATTGCTGATGTGCGTGATTTGGAACGCTTGAAGTCTGAAATGCTCGAAGCAGCCCCTGACATTGTCCTCCATTTGGCTGCTCAGCCACTGGTTCGCGATTCATACAGGATTCCGGTTGAGACCTACTCAATCAATGTAATGGGAACCGTTCATCTGCTTGAAGCCGTTCGCTGTTGTCCAGGCGTAAAAGCTGTGGTGAATGTCACTACAGATAAGTGCTACGAAAATCATGAGTGGATCTGGGGATATCGCGAGAACGAGCCTATGGGAGGTTTTGACCCCTATTCGAACAGCAAAGGGTGTTCGGAACTTGTGACCGCTTCGTATAGATCCTCCTATTTTAGTCCGGCGGACTATGAGAGTCATGGCGTCGCAGTTGCCACGGCTCGGGCTGGAAATGTTATTGGTGGAGGAGATTGGGCAAGTGACCGTTTGGTTCCTGATATTATCAGATCGCTTTTGGCCGATAAAATAGTAAAAATCCGTAATCCTTATGCAATCCGTCCCTGGCAACATGTCCTTGAACCTTTATCAGGTTATCTGGTGCTGGCGCAAAAGCTGTATGAGAATGGTGGCAGCTTTGCTGAGGGGTGGAATTTCGGTCCGTTAGATGAAGATGCAAAGCCGGTAGAGTGGATCGTAAAGCGCTTATGCGAACGCTGGGGAAATGAAGCGCAGTATGAAATTGACAGTGGTGCACATCCGCACGAGGCTCACTATCTGAAACTTGACTGTAGCAAGGCGAGATCTCTACTAGGGTGGCATCAACGCTGGGATCTGGCTATGGCTATAGACAAAACATTTGCCTGGACACGTTCCTACCGTGATGGAAAAGACCTCCGCGGAGAATGTCTCCGACAGATAAGAGAATATGAGGAATCAGCATGAACGATGATGCGTTGCGAGAAGTTGAATTACGTGAAGCTGCTATAAAAGCAGCGGTTGCCTATTACGAGCAATGTCATAACGTAGAAAAGCAGTTTGCTCCCGGTGACCGTATTTCCTATGCCGGTAGGGTATTTGATGAACGTGAAATCAGCAATCTAGTCGACTCATCTCTTGATTTCTGGTTGACCTCCGGACGTTATGTAGAACGTTTTGAGCGAGATCTAGCCGCATATCTTGGTCTTGAATACTGCTCGTTGGTCAATTCAGGTTCTTCTGCAAATCTGCTGGCTTTTATGGCACTTACGTCAAACAAGTTGGGAGAACGTCGCATTAAGAGAGGTGATGAGGTTATTACCGTTGCCGCCGCCTTTCCCACAACGGTAGCTCCCATCATTCAATATGGTGCAGTGCCCGTATTTTTGGATGTCACTTTGCCAACCTACAATATTGATGTTACTCTTCTCGAAACAGCATTATCTGATCGCACCAAAGCGGTAATGATAGCCCACACACTTGGCAATCCATTTGATCTTGCGACTGTCAGGGCTTTTTGTGATAAACATAATCTCTGGCTGATCGAAGATAATTGTGACGCTCTGGGATCAAAATACTTTCATAAAGGAATATGGAGGAGTACCGGAGCAATAGGTCACATTGGCACCTCCAGTTTTTATCCGCCTCATCATATTACAATGGGTGAAGGTGGTGCGGTCTATACCGAAGATCCCCTACTGAAGCGGTTGGTGGACTCTTTCCGTGACTGGGGACGTGACTGCTGGTGTCCGTCAGGCAGGGATAACAGTTGCAGCAACCGGTTTGGTCAGCAGTTTGGCGAGCTCCCGTTCGGATATGATCACAAGTACGTCTATTCGCATTTTGGTTACAATCTTAAGGCTACTGAAATGCAGGCGGCAATTGGTTGCGCCCAGTTGGAAAAGCTGGACAGTTTTACGAATGCACGTAAAATAAACTGGCAAATGCTGAGAGACAACCTTATCGGATTAGAAGACCGTCTGGTCCTACCCAAAGCAACGGAAAATTCCGACCCCTCATGGTTTGGATTTTTGCTTACAGTCAGAGAAGGTTCTGGCTTGCAGCGCGACAAAATAGTAAAGCATCTGGAGACAAGCGGAATTCAAACTCGTATGCTTTTTGCCGGCAATCTTATCAAGCACCCTTGCTTTGACGAGATGCGTAAGGATGGCACAGGATACAGGGTCGTAGGCCAGCTGAGTGTCACTGACACCATTACGAAAGATACCTTTTGGATTGGTGTCTATCCGGGAATGACCGATGAAATGTTGGCGTATATGGTGAAGACGATCAAAGATTACTGTCTATAGTTAAAGCCTCTTATTTCGATCGCAACCGGCTTTAGAGGTGTCTTTCCAAGTAGACGGTTTAGTGTATTAGTGCGGTATGCGTTCAAATTTTGAACATTGTGCTTGTCTTTTCGTCTCTTATTGTATTACTGTTCAAAACATGAACGATACCGTTGAAAAACAGCTTGATTCCTCCCGTTCCCTTCAGCTGCTATCTGAAATCAGCGGAGAAGATCCTCTTTCCCAGCGCGAACTTTCACGTCGGCTGGGAATCGCAGTCGGTTTGGTCAATTCCTACCTGAAAAACCTGGTTTCCAAAGGGTTTGTACGTGTTAAAAACTTCCCCAGTAATCGTTACGCCTATCTTCTGACGCCACAGGGACTGGCTGAAAAAAGCCGGCTTGCCTATAAGCACCTCAGCTATTTCACAAGCCTGTATACTTTAGCGCGACAGGATTATCTTGATCTG
>CAJBRY010000329.1 GCA_903958085.1 uncultured Geobacteraceae bacterium | reverse complement strand
GATTTTGAAACATGGGGTAGATATTCCATACTACGAAGAGTGGGAATTTTTTGATGTTTCTGCCCTGCCAAACGGCCTGTCGTGGCAATGGCTCTCAACGCAGGTATCCCACCAGCGGATGGTTCTTTTTACAAAATTGATGGCATGGATTAACTACAAACTATTCGCCCTCGATTTTTTTAAACTAAAGATAATGAACTATGCTTTTTTTGGCTGTTTTCTTTATCTCATTGTTAGATTCAAAAATAAGGTGCTACCGGGAAGCAATAACTTTCATTTATTCCCTCTGTTTATGCTGTTTTTATTGTCGCCAATCATTTATGAAGTTCATATCAATACTTTTCAGTCAGGTGAGACAGCGGCAATGTTTTTGTCGGTGCTTATGCTAAACCTTATTTTCAATGCTGAAATCTCATATAAGACCACTCTACTGTTTTCAGTTTGCGCTTTGTTTGGCATGTGTTCATCATCAGCAGGTTTGATTTTTGCTATAATATTTTTGATATGCTGGACAATATTCTATGGAGTAAATATTAATAATAATAGAATCAGCTGTCCATATGGTTGGAAAAATATACTCCTGGTTTGGCTGATTCTTGTTCCAGGTATATTTATCTGGTTTGACGATTTTAAAAAACCGGATCCAGCACTATGGGAGGTAGCTGAACTATTATTGCCGGTAAAAATGAAATTCTGGGAGGTCTATTTTGAATTGTTGAGTTACTGTTTCGGTTTTGAGTGGAAGAGTTTGTTGCCCGGAGTGTTATGCCTGTTTTTTGTTCTGGCTCCGGTAATGATGCTATTAGTGAACAAAAGTCAACGGTGGGAAATCAGTACCTGGTTGATTGCTTCTGCAATAATTGGCACGCTTGCTGTGGTTGCTTTGGTGGTTATTGGAAGGGGTAATATGCCGTATAGCATAAAAGTGTCACGGTACGTGATTTTTGGTTATATATTGATTCCATACACATCAATTGCATGGTGGTTAGCTATAAAAACAATTGTTAAGCGCAGAGTTGTTCTTACTCTGTTTTGGGGATTCTGTGCTGTCGGGTATAGCAACGATTGGAATTACAGTGTTTATCCTTATGTAGAACAGCTTGAACTTACAAATCTGGAGTGTGTCGGAAATTACAATAGTGGCGGAGATGGTGTCTGTCCTGGGACTTTTGTTTTTCCAATCGGCAAGTACTTTGACAGTGCTAAAAGACTTGATATTCATTTCACAAGGCAGTTTGAGGCGAAGCGGATAGTAAAGAATTAATGTAGTTTCTTCCGCTGTTAATGGCATTGTTTAAGAACGAGAGGATAGATTATGGGCACATTAAATGAACTTTGGCAATTTCTGTGCGAGCGAAAAAAGTGGTGGCTTTTACCAATAATAGCTGTACTCCTCTTTTTTGGATTCCTGGTTGTAATGACAAGTGGTTCGGCACTAGGTCCTTTTATATATACATTGTTTTAGGAGGCGGCAGGTTGCAGGACTTGCAACTCACTGTTTTTATGTCGAGACCAAAATGAGAAAAATAGCTTATCCGCTTCTGTTTATATCTCTCTTTGTCCTGTTTTTTGCGGGGGGGGGATTGCTTGTTACCTTTATTGAGTACAGCGTAGATCAGTCTGTCTTGCAGATGATTTTGCCAGGGACGGCTGTGCTTGTAGCATTTATATTATCGCTGCTCTGCAGTCAAAATATTTTGAAACGGAGTAGTTCTTATGAAGATGATGATTTTGCTTATGTAGGTCGTAAAAAACATTTTGTATTCAGTCTGATATTTTTCATTTCGCTTGTTGCAATGACTCTTCTGCTAATGAATATTGCCGCATCATTTTATACTGTACCTTGGCCTGCCAGTGGATTGCATGGTGTCTCTTCAGAAGTCGGGAAAAAGGCATGGCTATACCACGAAAAAGCACCAGGTTTTGTTAAGGTTAATTCATGGGGACAAAGAGATAGAGAGCATAGTATTGATCGTCCGGCAGAAACGTACCGGATGATTTTTATTGGTGATTCTCTTCTTGAGGATGGTTCTCCAGTGCCTCTGCCATATAGAACAGAAGACATACTTAAAGGGATGGGAAAGACTTCTTTTGAAGCGATAAACCTTGGCGTATCAGCTACGGAACCTGACGAGTATTATTACAGACTGAAAAGAATTGGACTCCCTTTAAGGCCGGATCATTGTGTATTGGTGTTTTCTGCCAGTTCAGATTTTATTCAGGAGCCGAGCCTGCTAAGCTATAGCGGGATCTCGTCAACTTATCCACGATTATCTTTTCTTCAGTTATTGGGGTTGAAATCACTGGACCTGATTATAAGTAACGAAAGACGGCCGCTTCTTCGTGGCTGGTTCAGTGCCGGTGGTTTATTGAAGCATGAGCTTAAACTTCAAGAAACATTTGCTAAAACAGTTAATGATCAGGAAACGGAATTGACATTTCTTTCATTTTTTCCACTGGCTCAACAGAATCAGCTGAAATCTGTGCTTTACAACTCCTCAGCGGCAGATCGCAGTCGTTTCTACGATATGTTGAGGCATCCAGATGATGCAAAATTTCGTAGTTGGAACCTCAATATTGCCACGAATGTTGCGAAGGGCGAGGCTATACCAAATTTTATTTCTGCGCAGTATTCATTTCAATGGGTTAAAGCTGCAAAAGAGCTTTGCCGTAGAAGAGGAATAAAGTTTACTCTGGTAATTATTCCTGACGGACTAACTGTAGACCCAAGAATGTCCGGCCAGTATTCAGCTCTTGCGGACATGAAGGCTTATATGAAGTACAATGACGATGCTGTAAGCCGCTTTGTCAGTCACTCTCTCCAAGAGGGGATGGATGTGGTCGATTTAAGATCATTGTTGCAGGGAAAATCAGGAGCATACCTGAACATGGACGGTCATTTGTCCATGTATGGAGTTGACCTGATTGCCGGAAATCTTGCGAAAAAATTTAGCGATGACGGGATAAGCAGTGTTGCGAAAGTGCACTAGAGCCAAACTATACAAGACAACAAGCATATCATTTAATATATTAATTTCATTAGTATCTATAGCTTTATCTGTTCTTGTTTTAGAAGGGTGCGTTCGTTTTTACTTTAGCAATAAACTTAATTACGATTTTGAGATGTGGAGATATGCTAAGGAGCTAAAAGCCCCTTTGCCAGACTCGGTACTTCCGTTTCATCACAAGTCGGAGAAATCCGGACTTTATTACGGAGTTGAGTTGAAGACAAACTCCCGAGGTTTAAGGGATATTGAATATTTAACTCCAAAGCCGAAAGGTGTAAAAAGAGTTCTAATGCTAGGAGATTCTTTCACCCTAGGGTGGGGGGTGCCATTTGAGGATACTTTTTCTAAGCAGCTTGAAAGGCTGATCTTTTACAGGTTTAGTGGATATCAAGTTGTTAATATGGGCACAGGTAATTACAACAGTTCAATGGAGGTTGAACTGTTTAAGCAGAAAGGACTGGCGTTAGAACCTGACATTGTTGTACTTATGTATTACATTAATGACACTGAGCCAACGCCAGAAATAGATGGTTTTAGTTATAAATTGATGAGACATATTTATTTGCCTGCCTATACTAATTCCAAGCTTAAACAGCTTGGAATGATGAATAGTAGCGACGATTGGCTTCAAGCATATTACAAAAAAAATTATAAATCGGACTCTCCTGGCTTTGAGAAAGCAAAATATTCCATAAATGAACTGATAAGAATAACATCGGAAAAGAATATCAGGCTTCTTATAGTTAATATTCCTGACCTACGCCGATTGAAGACATATCCATTCAGTTTCGCAACTGAGTTACCGCAGGGGTTGGCAGTGCAAAATTCTATACCTTTTCTTGATCTTCTCCAATCTCTTCAAGAATATGATGGGCAGGTTTTGTGGGTCTCGAAAGATGATTCTCATATGAACCAATTTGCTAACAGGATTACTGCTGAAGTAATATTTGAAAAAATGCTCAAGGAAAATATGTTGAGGTAACCTCGCTTGTTTTTTAAGAGAATTTAACTTCTTAACAACATTGGCTGAAACTGGCACCTGAAGAGGACTTTAATGACAGAGAGATGTTTGGTTACGATAATTATTCCCACTCTGAATGAGGAAGAAACAATTGCCGGTGTCATTGAACAATGCAAACGGTATGGAGATGAAATAATTGTTGTGGATGGACATTCAGTTGACAATACAAAAGACGTTGCTTCATGTCTCAATGTTAAAGTTATACTTGATAATGGTGCAGGAAAAGGAGCAGCGTTAAGGCAGGCTTTGACGGTTGCTACTGGAGATATTATTGTCTTTATTGATGCAGATGGCTCACATGATCCTCTTGATATTCCAAAATTAATTCAGCCAATTGTCGAAGGTAAAGCAGACCATGTGACCGGTTCACGGATATTAGGAGGATCAAGTGAACTTTTTGGTGGCTTTAACGAGTTTATGCGTCTGGCAGGGAGCTCGTTTATTACCGAGTGTATAAATTGGCGGTTTAACGTAAAATTAAGCGACTCACAAAATGGATTCAGAGCTATAAAAAGAGATATAGCTAACAAGCTTAAACTTACGGAAAATATTACTACAATCGAGCAGGAAATGGTAATGCGGACGCTAAAAATGGGCTATAGAATGGCTGAAGTGGCTTCGCATGAACACAGAAGAGTAGTCGGTGACTCTAAAATAATCCTCCGCAAAGTCTGGTTCAGGTATGGTTATTCGCTTGTTAAGTATCTGTTTTTTTAGTGTGAATGTGTATGTCCGCACCCAAAATACACCTAGCGACTGATTCCCTCACGT
>CAJBRY010000328.1 GCA_903958085.1 uncultured Geobacteraceae bacterium | reverse complement strand
AGCCATTCTTGGCAAAATTGATGACCCTATGATTCCAAAATCTTCGGTTGACCTGCTATTTATCTGCGACACCTACCTCTTTATTGAGAATCGAATAGAGTACCTGAAAAAACTAAAAGAGAACCTGAGACCATACGGCCGTCTTGCAATAATATCTTTTAACTCAGCTGCGGAAATTTCTGGCGCTCCTCCTCCTCAGAGAATGATCCACAAAAATATTGTTATCAAAGAGGCTATTGCCGCAGGTTATGAGCCAGAGGCGGATTATCTTTTTTTACCTTTTCAAGATTTTCTGGTTTTCAGAAAACGATGATTACAGCATGAAACTTGGAGGTCAAATATGAAGTTATTTACAATTACACTTGTTTTAATTATTTCTTTTTCCGTAACGGCATTCGGAGAGGCACCTTCTAGCGAAGCACCTCAAGAGGCTGCCTCATTAGATTCAGGCTCAATTTCCGGCAGGGCAATGATTAATGCCAAGAAACCTATGGATAGCGGAATTGTGCTATTGTTTAATGAAGCACTGGGGCCGCCACCTCACCCATATAAATACTGGAGAATCCCTGACATAATAAATGGCACTGACAAAAAAGGAAATTTTTCTGTAGTTGTCCCGCAAGGCACTTACTACATGATGATAGCTAAGAAAAGTCCTGATGGTGAAATCGGCCCACCTAAAAAATCAGAATTTTTGTATTTCCATGGAGATTCGAAAGGAAATCCTAAGCCAATAGTTGTCTCTGCCGGTGCAAAACTGAATCTGGGTCTGCTTAATAAATCCTTCGTATGGTCTCCGAAAATGGTGATGGAAGCCAAAGACATCACAGCGGTAGAGGGAGTTGTTGCAAGCATCGAAGGCAAACCCGTTGGGGGGGCGATAGTTTTTGCCTACCTGAATCCGGCTGCGGTCGGCAGGCCAGCTTTTGTGTCAGACAGAACTGATAAAACCGGTAAATATCAATTGCGAGTTTATGAAGGCGGCACTTATTATTTAAAGGTTAGAAGTGTTATCGGAGGAGGCGCACCGGAAGCCGGCGAATATCAAAGCGCGACTAAAGAATTCGTGCCGGTTGAGGTGAATCTGAAAAAAGGAGAAAAATTGAAGGATGTTGCTCTAAAGGTAGCGGCTTTTTCGGGAAAAGGTTCTACAGGAACAGAAAAACCCGCCAAGGTTTGGAAAAACACAGGAAGCCTTCAGGCTCAGTAAAACACGCGAGAAAACCTCTGCAGAGTGCCATATCTCCAACAATCTTTCGAAGTATGGCACTTTTTGCATTCTATCAGCAACAAAATCAAATCCCACATACAACCCTGTCTCGTACTTCCATTAATGCAGTTGTATAAAAAACTGCCCAATAATTAATCACACATTTGGTCCAACATTTTATCCTGATAAAATACAAACAAAACAATACAGGGGTAACAGTCTGTTAATACAAGACTAATTATTATTGGCACGGTCTCTGCTCTACAAGATACCAAGACAAAATAATTTCCGAGGATACAGATTGTTGTGGCCACAACAATCAACATCAACAGAATCTGTGTAGTGCTCAAAACAATGATGTTTTCAGTTCAGCACCGGTAAAAAATCAGAGATTCAGAGGAGAGTGTTATGAAAAGTATAAAAATATTAGTAGTAACGATAGCCTTAATGGCAATGGCATGCGGTCCGGCAATGGCAACCCCCTCAGGGACTGTTTGGACACCTATGACGCTAGATATTCAGAGCTTCAAAGTTTTGCATATCGGTATTGATAACTATTTTACCGTCGCAAAAAAAGCGATCTCTGGTGAACAGGGGGCATTTGCGACTGACCTGGGTTTGACAACCGGAATATTGCCGTTTGAAAAAATCCAGATGGAGGCCGGTGTTGACGGTTTCTACCCTACTGACTACCCGTATGTATTTAACGCCAAAATCGGCGCACCGGAAGACGCATTATTTAAATATTCCCCGGCTCTGCAGGTTGGTATATACGGCGTAGGAACTAAAAAAGATTTGACTGATCAGAATATTATCTTCGGCGTAATTGGCAAGAGCATTCCTGAAATTGGCCGCATTTCCGCAGGACCATATTTAGGCAACAAAAAACTCCTGCTGGATAAAAATGGCGAAAAAGAGAATAGCGGTTTCATGGTTGCTTTTGACCGTGGGTTCTTCCCTGTAAAAGACTCTGCCAACAACGAATACAACAAGGTTGTAATTGCAGCAGATTATGCATCTGGTAAAAATATAGTAGGGGGAACCGGTGTAGGGGCAAACTACTACTTTACGAAAGATGTCAGTCTGCTGATCGGCGGAGTTTTCTTCAATGAAAAAGCAATCAATGGCGAATGGAAGCTGACCACCCAGCTCGACATAAACCTGCCGTTTTAGCTTTTTTCTTATGCAATCCGGAGGCGTCGCGTACATATAGATTCAAGTTTCTTCAGCGCGATAACACACAAAAGAACAAAGGAGGTTTATACCATGAAACTTATAGAGGCAATAATCAAGCCGTTTAAACTCGACGAAGTCAAAGATGCCCTCAACGCAATCGGTATTGAAGGAATCACCGTCAGTGAAGTTAAAGGTTTCGGTAGGCAGAAGGGGCACACTGAACTGTATCGTGGCGCAGAATATGTTGTAGATTTTATACCCAAAATCAAGATGGAAATTGCTGTTAGCGATGATCTGGTCAGCAAAGTTGTAGAGACTATTCAAAACAGCGCGAAAACTGGAAGAATCGGTGACGGCAAAATTTTCATCATCTCGCTTGAAGAAGCGGTTCGAATCAGAACCGGAGAAAATGGCGTCGACGCGATCTGATAAGGAATAAAATATACTTAAATAGGAGGAATATCATGAAATTCAAACTATATATCACATCAATAATGATCCTGATTCTGGCCGGACTGATTCCAATTGCTACAATGGCCGAGGAAAAGAAAGAGGTCACCCCCCTCACTGCGACTGTCTCTCCAGCACCAGATGCAACACCGGCGACTCCGGTTGTAGAGGCACCAAAACCTGCTGAAGCAGTTGACACAGCAGTCGTTCCGGCAACCCCACCAGATGTGAAACCCGTGCTTAACACGGGGGATACCGCATGGATGCTTATATCTTCGGCCCTGGTACTACTCATGCTCCCTGGTCTGGCACTATTTTACGGCGGCATGGTGCGGCAGAAAAACGTGCTTTCAACATTTATGCACTCTCTTGTCGCCATGGGTATAGTTGGCGTACAGTGGGCAGTTATTGGATATTCCCTCTCTTTCGGTCCTGATATGGCCAAAATGGGGCTGATAGGAGACTTAAGCAAGTTCATGCTTAATGGCCTTATTATTATGAAAGATGCTGCAAGCGGCACTGTTGAATTTGCTCTTTTCCAGAATTACACTAAAGAACCTGGCGCGATACCAGAACTTGTTTTTGCAATGTATCAGGCAATGTTCGCAATGATCACGGTTGCGCTGATCTCCGGTGCAATAGCCGAGCGAGTAAAATTTTCAGCCTACTGCGTATTTGTACTTGTTTGGACTACGCTGGTGTATGACCCTCTGGCTCACTGGGTATGGATGACTGAAGGCTGGTTGTTCAAAAAAGGGGCTCTAGATTTCGCTGGTGGAACAGTCGTTCATCTTTCCTCCGGTATATCAGCTCTGGCTTTCCTGATATTCCTTGGCAAGCGCCACGGTTTTCCAAACGAGCGCATGGCACCGCATAATCTGCCCCTGACACTTCTTGGAGTCGGCCTGCTCTGGTTCGGATGGTTCGGTTTCAATGCCGGATCGGCAATAGTTGGTGTGAATACATCTGATGCAGCTGGTGGACTAGCAGGCCTGGCTTTTGCTACTACAACAATTGCTCCAGCTGCTGCGGGTCTCTCATGGATGATCGCAGAATGGATTCATTCAGGCAAACCAAGCGCACTTGGTTTTGGTTCAGGGGTAGTAGCCGGATTAGTAGTTATTACTCCCGCAGCCGGTTTTGTACAGCCAGGAGCAGCCCTTTTGATGGGTTTAATGGCAGGTCTGGTCTGTTACGGTGGCATTTTGCTGAAGGCCAAACTTAAGTATGATGATTCACTTGATGCTTTTGGCGTTCATGGAATAGGCGGAACATTTGGAGCAATTATGACTGGTGTATTTGCCACTGTCGGCGCAACAGGGCTAATATCAGGCAATTTCAAGCAGTTGATGACACAGTTGATAGCCGTTGTTGCAGCAGGTGCCTATGCTTTCATAGTAACTTTTATACTCGCATTCATTCTTGATAAAACCATAGGCCTGCGTGTCGATAAAGAAGATGAAATCATGGGTCTTGACCAGACTCAGCACTCGGAAAGTGGATATAACATGTAGTAATATGATCATCTGCTACCCTTTTTGAATGGTTTTGAAGT
>CAJBRY010000327.1 GCA_903958085.1 uncultured Geobacteraceae bacterium | reverse complement strand
CAGCAGAGAGAAAGAGTTTTTCCGGAATAGCCCGGTTTAAGTCGAAACCAAGGTGAACCTTAGCCTTCTTACTGCCGTCCCGATAATCGGCCCACTCCATGGAGGCTACGGAGTCGATCAGGGTGCCATCAATTGCCACCAGATTGCCTAAGTGAGGATGCAATACAGGTAAAAGATTTTTGGCCTTGGCCTGTAGCAGATGATACATCTCGCTGAGCTGCTCCAGCGCTCTGGTATGGCTATTCCGGTAAATCCGACCAAGGAAACTGACGTGATGGCGACCGGTGTTCCGCTGTGAATCCGACCAGCGTTCCGGCGAAAGCGACCGACATATTGTAGTCGCAAGGCAGGGGTTATTGTCCATTACTTGTGATAAAAATCCATGAATTGCTGTCTAAAACGTTCCTCAGGGTTTTGCTCATAAAACTCATCCTCAGCAAATGAAAATCGATACTCGGTAACGTAGTCAGACAATATACGATAGGCAGCATTTATCTGCCGGATTACATCTGGGGCAGACATCGCCCCAGCATCGGGATGATGGCGCTTTACTAACGCTCTATGGCGAGCTTTGATATCTTTCATAGATGCCCGCTCCCCCAATCCTAAAACATGCAGTGCTTCCTGTAAATCCGCATAAGTCATGGCGTCAGTGAGTCCAGTCGATAATTTTGGTATCAGTCCCAAGTTTTTTCTCGACGGCGGTACCATGAAAGTCAGATTGCCATGATATTTCAGCAATGCACGAACGGATATCATCAATGTAAGTCTTGAAGGTATCTTTGAGATAGTCACCGCAATGAAAGTACTCCTCGATATGTTGCATCACATCCCCCCACAGATATAAACCAAACACTCCTCCATCCTACCAGAGCATGTCATAGAGTCAATTAGAGAATGGTTAAAATTGACCTTTTGTATTGTGTCTGTGAAATTTTAACGGATGGATATTTGACTATTCGCCAAAAAGTCCGTGTCGGGTGTGGGTGGTTTGTAGTGGGTAGTAAGTTGAATTATTTTTTTATGAGTAGGCAATATTGGTGTATCGAGAAGGAAGTCACTTGAAATCTATTACGGCATCTGCTACGGCATGACAAAAAAAAGGACTCGACCAATATTGGCTAAGTCCTTGTTTTTGTTGGTACGCCCGACAGGATTCGAACCTGTGACCTACGGCTTAGAAGGCCGTTGCTCTATCCAGCTGAGCTACGAGCGCATAAGAATTACAGACTTTGTTGTTTTCAGATTTTCAGGCACCACCTTCTGAGTGAACAATCATTTTACCATCAACCATATTGCTGAAGACTCCAGTCGCTTGTTCATATAACTGGGTAATACATGCGTGTAATGTTCTTTTTCTGCAAGACTTGAATGTTTCAAAGTAACCTTCTCACCTCTGAGAAAACACCACTCTCTTGGAGCAGTACCGAAAACGTAAGGCGCAGCGTATGATACGTGACATGCTTCGACATTCCGGTCCACTTGCAGACCAAGCGAAGCAATGTCTCAATGCTACCGAAAGGTTTATCAGATTTTGTATTGACCGTCAACCATTCACCTCTGTTTTTCTCCATCTACAGCTTAATAGCAGATTAAAATCTATCGGTCAGAATGGGGCACACTACCACCTTTCCGCCTTTACCTTTAACCGTGATGCGGCCTCCAGGTTCTTCAATTTCGGCACTCTCAGGTTTAATGCTTCGTACATCCTCAATCCAGCATCGGACAGCAATAGGATTAGTGCCGTATTATCGTCAGGAATCTTCTCTACCAATAATGCCTGAACCAAGTAGAGATAAGAAACGCCTCCATCTCTTTTTCATATATTTTTGCCTAATACTGGCAAATTTCAATTT
>CAJBRY010000326.1 GCA_903958085.1 uncultured Geobacteraceae bacterium | reverse complement strand
ACCGGCAGCCGTATGGACGAGGTTATTTTTGAAGAGTTCAAAGGAACCGGAAATATGGAGCTGGCGCTGGACCGCGATCTGGTTGGTAAACGTATTTTCCCAGCGATTAATATCGAGAAGAGCGGTACACGCAAAGAAGAATTGCTGTTGCATAAGGAAGAATTGGCCAGAATCTGGACATTGCGCAAGGCCCTTAAGGATGTTCCTCCGGTTGAGGCAATGGAATTGCTTATAAACCGTCTTAAGAAAACCAAGAGCAATGCCGAATTTCTGATGGCTTTGCAGGGATAAGATGTAGAAATCCACTCCGTTATTATGCGCCGTTCCGCCTAGCGTTTCTCTTCCTGATCAATATCCATCTGAATCAGGTCGCGAACATCTTTGGGCGAGAACTCGGCGTAGTCGAGGAAGTTTTGGATTACCTTATCCATGCGGATGGATTCCATTACAATCTGCTGGCAGAGATCCTGCCGTTCCTTGACTGCGGGGGATTCTTTATCCGTGCTGCTTCTGATATTGAGCTGGATGAGCTGGACAGCACCGGATATTCCGGTGAGTGGAGTCCGGATCTGGTGGGCCATTTCTTTTGCCATGTTGGCGGCTGCTTTTATGCGTTCAAGCTGGCGGGTTTGACTTTGCAGCCGCAGAAAATGGGAGAGATCATTGAAATTAAGAATGCGGGTGTCTACCAGTTTGTGGGCTGATGCGCTGGTCTGCGAGACGGCTTCGGCAGGCAAGGTGAGGCGGGCATCCTCAATGCTGACCGGAAACACCGAGCCGTCAGCGCGTCGAAAATAGTCAGAGGCGCCCCTTAGATCCGTATCGCCGCCCTTAATTTCCGATGGTTTCAGGTGGATGGACGAGAGAGTTTTACCAGTGAGCTCAGATTCTTCGCGACCGAGCAGAACACAGGCACGTCCATTGGCCATCAGTATCCGGTCGTCGATATCAAGCAGTAACAGCCCGGTTTTTACGTTTTCAAAAACAAGTTTAGTGATATCGCGAAACTGTTTTTCTTTTTGACTGATGTAGTCGCAACGGCGTGACACATAGGCGCTGGCGATGCCGAAAGCAACAAAGATTGCAATTCGCAATGCCATGGCACCCGAGGTATCCACCAGACTTTTTGCGGCTGATACGGAAGGGTATTGCACCAAAATATTCTGGGACATCAGCAGGATGACCAGAGTGTATGAAATGATGGCCAGTGTCGTAATTTGAATCGTTTGTTTGAGCGGCAGGATGATGCCTGCGGACAGAATAATTAGAGGATAAAGAAGAATCAGAAAATCGTTCTGTGCGGCACCGGCGAAGTAAACCAGTCCAGATACAAATACCAGGTCTACTAAGAACTGCAGCGGAGCAAGTCGTCGCATCCGATCCTGATTACGCATCCAGAGTGAGTAGGGGATGGTGATGATATAGGCAAAGGCGATAAAGGCATAGAACGCGATACTATCCTGTTTCAGCACGAAGGAGAGAACGATCAGAAAACAACTGATGGCTGTAAGCCGCCCGCCGAGAAGCCCCATCATCGTGGTCCATGATATTTCGCGACTGCCTTCTGTTTGTTCCTTTTTTATCATAGATGGAGTCTTTCTTACATCACGACTTCGGTCATTCTGAAAATAGGCATGAACATAGCGAGCACGATTCCGCCGATCATCACCCCGATCACGACCATTAGCAGCGGCTCAAGCATGGAGGTTAACCCCTCCAGCATGGTATCCACTTCTTCCTGGTAGAATTCAGACAGCTTGCTGAGCATTTCTTCCATTTTTCCGGTCTGTTCACCGGCAGAAAGCATATGAATGAGCATGCTGGGGAACTCCTTGTTATCCCGGAGGGTGCCTGAAACGGTTTTGCCTTGTTCAACATTGGCGCGGGCATCGAGAATAGCTTT
>CAJBRY010000325.1 GCA_903958085.1 uncultured Geobacteraceae bacterium | reverse complement strand
CTGGATTCCCTCAACTGGCACTGATAAATTGCAGTCAAGTATATTAAACTTGGCGATGTACTCTGTTCTTGGGGTAAAAGATTATTCGGACAAGATTGATATTTGTGGATTCAGGGTTTCGACATTAAGCAGGATTCCATTTGAGTACAATAAAAACAGCGCTCTTTTCGATATTGATCTTCTGGCGCAACTGCTTTCTCTTTCTGCAAAAGCAGACGTGGCGCCAAAATTTGCTGTCCGTTTGAACCAGATCAATTGTGCAAAACCTGCCTTCCTTGCCTGGCATGCTTTCAAATCTGCAATAAAGCTTCGTCTTTTCAGAATGGGGCTTTTCTACGATATTTTCCTTGATTTCAATCTTTTTGACACTGAACACTATTTTTTCAAGAAAGCGCCAAATACTCTGCATCAATATGTGCTGAACAGGCAGTATTCTTCAGTTTCCTACGTTCTTGATTTTGGCGCTGCCTCTGGAGCGTTTGCTGATGAGCTGGCCAGGAAGGTTGACCGGGTGGTCGCTGTGGACAGGGTTAAACCGGTATGTTGCAATAATGTTACTACACTGGGTTTTGACCTGAATAATGATTTTGACCAACTTTTTAATGATGAAAAGTTTGACGCTGTAATCGCCCTTGACGTGATTGAACATCTTGAAGACCCGGAAGCAAGCATGGTCAAAATGTCACGAATAGTCAAGAATGGCGGATTGCTTCTGGCAAGTACCGGCAACATATCTTTTTTTGTGACACGGCTCATGTTGCTGCTTGGACTCTTCAACTATGGTAAAAGAGGGATTCTGGACATGACACACAAACGTCTGTTTACAATATCCTCATTCGTAAAGCTTCTGAAAACGTACGGATTTTACCCTTTGGAAATTCGAGGTTTTGGCCCTCCGATACGTGATCTGATTTCTCAAAAATGGCCATTTTCAATGATGGATTCGATTCTCTCGCGTTTGGCACAAATCTGCCCGGCGATATTTGCCTATAATTTTTTGATTGTTGCGCGGAGGAATCCGGTATTTGCTGATATCTTTAAAGATGTGAGAATAACAAGGCTAGGCAGCAGGGAAATCTGATTTATGCGGAAAGTACCAATATTTCCTAAGGAGCTTCACTTGAACGGCGGAGAAATTAAACCTGTTGAAACAGAAAAGTCGCAAATTAACGGAGAGTCGATTGCGAGGTCTTACAAGCATGTCGTATTGTTTCTTGCGCCACTTGTGCTTCTTATGGTCGCTTTTTCGCCTTCATTTGCCCCTTTCGGAATTCATAACGACTATTCATTTCTGGAACTTAAGTCGGGTGACTGGTGGTTGCGGTACGATGAAAGCTGGCTTCTCTACAGGGTAGGAAGGCCACTCGCAGGTGCGCTGATGAGCTTTCAGATGTTGCTTATGAAAAGCCCAGAGTCATTTGTTTACTGGCGTATTGCAGGAGTTATTATGGCAGGAGTTATTGCCTCGCAGTTTGCAAAACTCCTTAGGGCTCGAGCTGGCTACAGTCTCCTGCAAAGTGTCTGTTGGGGGACATTGTTCTTGCTTCTTCCGGCGTTTCAAATATCTGTTGTCTGGCTCACTATGGTGTTTCTTGGACTTGCCGCCTCATTTATCGGGCTTTTGGGATATTCAGTCATCCCTGATATTAGCGGATCTTTATCACTTGGAAATCTTGCAGACTCATTTAGGAAAGATTTCTTACGATATATTGCAGCAGCAGTATTGTTCATAGTTGCTATGCTGATTTATCCGATAAATGCTTTGGTAGGTCTGGTCGTTACTGCTGCAATTGTGCTGAGCCAGAGAAGGATCAGTGAAAAAGTGACTGTTGTTTTGAGGGATGGAATTATTTTTGGCGTCTCCATGTTAGCGTACCTCATTCTTGTAAAGTCACAGATACTTCCTCTTGCCAAGGGTGAAATAGTTTTGCCGATGTACCAGCTCAAGCTTTCTTTTGCGCCGATGGAACAACTTGAGAACCTTGTGAATATTCTTGCGATATCCGCTGCCTCGCCATGGCATGTTATTGCCGGCATGCCGCTTGGGATCGTAGCGAATCTGATCCTTTTGAGCGGGCTGGTTTTTCTTGTCAGAAAAAGAGAACTTCCACGTTTAATAGGGTTGGCAACTGTCTCAGCCCTGCTGTTGCTTGTTATTGTTATCGCAAACGCTCCGGTTCTGGTAGCTCCAAAAGGTTTTTACAATGCGTATCGTACCGGATTTACTTCACAGGCTATTGTGTGGTTGATTGTCGGTGCCGCCATCAGTACGTTGGCTGAAACTCAAAGGCGTGTCAGCACTAGTTTTGTTTATGTCATAGTCTTTGCTGCGCTTGGATGTACTTTTTATAACTGTGCTTTGGTAAGAAAAAACTGTTCCGCGGAACTGACAAATATTACCGCTGCCGCCTCCAGGGCTATATCCGAAAAACGCGATATTGTATATTTCCTTAAAACACGAAGTGAGTCATTTGATGGTTGGCCACCACGGTTTGAGTTTGCTTTGCCGGTCACACATGCACCGCATCTTGCCGGTGCCTTGTCTGGTATGTATGAAAGGATCGCTGCGGCCAGAATCAACATTGGAGCCGTAGATGAAAATGGCATGTTTAGATTGATTTACGGAAATATGCCTGACAAAAGTGCCTTTGTGTTCGATATGCGCTCACCGGATCCAGTTTTCTGGAAGATTTCGCCATGACACCCGCAGATTCAGTTCAGTCGCCTAATGTACATTCATTTCAGATGAAAAACAGTCGCTACTTGCTTCTGCGTCTAAAAATCGTGTTTATGCTCTTCTATAAGCGTAAGCTGTCAATCAAGAAAATAATCAACGTAATTGGCTGTTATCTTTCGTATTATCTGAAATCTGAAAAAAGTGCCAGATACCCTTTCACTATCAGTTTCGAATTGTCAAATGAGTGCAACGCAAACTGCCTTTTCTGCCGAACAGAGCGAGGCGAGATTTACAACCAGAATCCTGCCGGTCAGCTTTTTATTGAAAAAGGGAGCATGCCGTTTGAGCTCTTTACTCAGGTTATTGATGAAGTAAAAAATCATATGTTAATGGCTATTCTGTATGTAAATGGTGAACCGCTTATATATAAAAGATTGGCTGACGCTGTTGAATATGCGTCTCGTAATAATGTGGCGACTATGATTGCAACGAATGGCATTCTGCTGACGGAAAAAAATATCGAACACCTGCTCGGCGCCGGTTTAGACTTCATAAAAGTGGCGGTTAGTGGTTTTACCCAGTCGACATATTCGCGGCAAAACAGGCATGGGGATATTGAAAAAATCAAGCAGAATCTTAAAATGCTTAAAGTCGCGAATGACAGGCTTGGCAGTCGGTCCATAATAATGATTGATTTTATTTATTATGATTATAATGAGGGGGAGATATTCCCTGCCAAAGCATTTTTTGAAGACCTTGGTTTTATGTTTAACCTGAGGAAAGGTAATACCAGTCATATGGAAGGCGTTGTGCCTGTTACTGTTATGCCAACAATTGAATCGCTTCCCGTCTGTGACTGGCCATGGAAGATTCTTACCATAAACTGGAATGGTGATGTGTTTCCCTGCTGCGATTATGTGGTCTGGTCAGGTATGTCTGCATACAGGAGACTTACTACTGGTGACATTGATATTGCAGAAATATGGAACGGCCCGAAAGCAAGAGGTTACAGGAAGATACATTGCCGTGACGGAAGACGCGCTATTCCAATATGTACCGACTGCAAAAGAAGCAGTGTGACCTTCAAATATTGAAATGTTAGGTGAAATAATCTTGGGGTAATGGCTAAATTTTACCGATTATTATTTTTTATTCAGGATTAAATTCAAGCGCTTTATGGTGACTATTAAGTGAAAATTTGTTTTGTATCAATAGAGAGTGGTGTAATAACGGTCGGTTTCAGGAAAATGGCCGCCCTTGCGAGAGAGCTTAATCCTGAAGTCGAAGTGTGTTACGTTGTTCCGACTAATCAGATGTCTTTCTCGTCTTTTCTGTTTGGAAAAAGTAGTGTTGAATTGCCGAAAAGTGAAATAGAATTAATCTCACGCCATCTGGCACAAAGCGGGCTGGTCGCTTTTTCCTCAATGACTCTTTTTGCTGATCTCACGAAAGAAATTATAGCTGGGATTCGTATACAAAATCCCGATACATATATTCTTTGGGGTGGTATTCATCCAATTGTCGACCCTTGCGACGCCATAAAGCATGCCGATGCTATTTGTGTTGGAGAAGGTGAAACAGTCTTTCGCGATTTTTTGTCAAACTTCATGGAAAACAAGGCTTACACAGAAACTAAAAACTTCTGGTTCAACAATCAGGGTAACATCATCAAAAACGGTTTTTTGCCATTACAAACATCTCAGGAGATGGCTGCTTTTCCTTTGCCACTCTATGCGGATAATGAACTGATTTATCAAAATGGCAGTGGGTTCGTGCCGCTTATCGAGGATGAGTACAGGAAGCTCAATGGTATTTCCTATCATACGGTGTGGTCAATAGGCTGCCCGTATAACTGCGCTTATTGCAGTAATTCAAAGTTCATTAATAATGATCGCAATTATAGAAAAGTGCGCCACACACCGGTTGATTACATTATAAGTGAGGTTTCAAGTGCCATAGAAAAACATCCATATATTTCGGCAGTGATATTTCACGATGACAGCTTTATCGGTCTTCCTGTGCCAGTGTTACGTGAGTTTGCCGAAGCCTGGAAAAAACGGATAAATATCGGGTTCAGTATAGTTGGAGCGCTCCCAGGTTTTGTTACAAGAGAAAAAATGGAGATTCTTCTGGACGCTGGTATGCGGCGTATAAAAATGGGGGTACAATCAGGAAGCGATGCAATGCTCACCTTTTACAAGCGCCCTGCAAATGCTGCTGTCACAAATCGAGCCATATCAGTTATTTCTGAATTTACGGATCACATGATTCCACCGACTTACGATATTATTCTCGATAACCCGATTGAAACCCGCCAGGATGTTATTGACTCATTGCGCTTCGTTTATGCAATGCCCCGTCCATACAACCTTAACATATTTTCACTGCGATTGATGCCGAATACCGAGTTGGCCAGCCGTCTCGCTGAAATGAAAATCACACACCCGACAATATCCGAAAAAAACTACGTGGAGGTTAAGCCATCTTTGGCAAATATTCTGATGTTTGCACTTGATATTGTCAAGCCTTCCGAAAGGATATTTCAATACCTCTTGAAGTATGCGAAACCATATCGTGAAGAACAACCGGAGTTTCCGATGCTCTTATTTGTAGTGAGAGCAATATATTTATTCAAACGGGGGCTTTATCACCTTAAGTTTCTCGAATTTTCTTATTTCCCGGGAATTATTGGCAAAGGTGGATATATGTTATGGCGGTGGGGAATTTTGGCTTATCATCACAAATATGTACTTGAGAAGTATCGGCGCTCATTGATTTGACTGACTTTTGCCAAGTGTAGTCAATATTTGCAAGAGAAGTGTTCAAAAAGGCCGATGCAGTGTGTTGCAGATTTTTTTGGGAGGAAGCATTTGGAAACAACTAAATTACCACAGGTTCTTTTGATTTACCCTAAAACCGGTCTTGATATTTCTGCCGCACTGTCACCTCCACATGCTGTTCTTGCGGTTGCAGCTCCGGTTCACCATGCACGGTACCGTGTTGCTGTTATAGATCAGCGGGTTGAGCAGATAACGGAAGAAACATTGAGGGCACTGATTTCATCTGAGCTCATCTGTGTAGGCATATCAGCTATGACCGGCAACCAGATCAGAAATGCCCTGAAAATTGCGACAACCATTCGCCGGCTTACTAATGGAAAGGTACCTCTAGTCTGGGGCGGTGCACACCCGTCAATAATTCCTGAGCAGACTCTGGAAAACGAAAATGTGGATTTGGTGGTGATCGGCGAGGGGGATGAAACTTTTCTTGAAGTTGTAAAAACAATCGAAGCAGGAAAGGGATTTGAAAATGTTTCAGGTCTTGCCTATAGGAGCGGAACCGAAACTATAATTACGCCCCCAAGACCTGTGATTGATGTAAATATGCTGCTTCCAACTCCATGGGAGCTTATTGATGTTGAGCAGTATGTTCACAAAAACAACGATATGTACCTCAAGGGATGTGCCAGGGTATTGGATCTTGGCCAGACGAGTCGTGGTTGTCCTTTTTCATGCGGCTTTTGCAGCAGCGCCAGCATTCGTGGAAGAAAGTGGCGTCCACTTACGGCTGAACGGAGTCTTGACATGATCCGTGAAGGCGTACGTCGTTTTAATCTAGACGGATTCTGGCTACGGGATGATGAATTCTATATCGATAGATCGAGAGCACATAAAATATGTGAAGGAATCATTTCAGAAAAACTTGCCTCTAAATTTTACACTGCAGGTACGCGTGTTGACGTGTTTCTCAAGTCAACCCACGAAGAGTTAGTTGCGTTGAAAGCAGCAGGTGCAATAAATCTTAAATTTGGTGCAGAATCAGGATCGCAACGCATTCTTAATCTGATGAACAAAGGAATAACCGTTGAGGATACGCTTGAAGCAAACAGACGATGTATGGAATATGGTTTTCTCCCCTCTTACACTTTGCTTATAGGTTATCCGACAGAGACATTTGAGGAGATCAATATGACTATCGATCTTGGTTATCGACTGGTGGCAGAGAACCCTTCCGCTCATCTGGAGACCATCTCAACATTTACCGCCTTTCCCGGCACGCCTGATTATGCTCTTGCCCTTTCTCACGGCCTTACTCCTCCAACAACATTTGAAGGGTGGGCAAACTGGACGCTTGACGATTATGATACTGAAGGCAGCAAGCTTCCCTGGCTCAGCAGTGAAGAACGGCAATGGGTTGGTAACATTTCTTATATGAGTATTTTGGCAGAATCTATGGAGGGTGTGGTTGGAAGTCTGGGAGGAGGTCGTTTGAATCCGCTTCTTGTAGCTTGTTCTACTATATTCAGTAGATATTTCAGGTATCGACTGAAAAACAAAAAATATCGTACAGTCCTGGAATTGGCTATTGTCAGGTGGCTTAGAAAGCTTATTTTTTAGGACGTTTATGACGAATTGAAAATTTAGAAATCGGATTTGTTTTAAACAGCAATTGCTAAAGTATTAACAGTCAAGAGGGTATAAGTTGATCTCCAAGAGTGTGCATATAAGATTCGTGTTAATCTTTGCCATCGCAGGCGTTGTCTTGCGCCTTTGGGACTGGTCTTCGCAGACTCTCCTTGATGATGAGTGGCATGCTTTGAATTTTGTGCTTAACCGCTCGTTTATTGATGTTGTCTTTCAGCAGGGTCTTGGTGCTAACAGTATTCCGGTAAATATTTATTCATGGCTTGTCCTGCATGTAACCGGTTGGTCAGAGCCATTACTGCGACTCCCTTCAGTGGCAGCAGGAATTGCTGCACTGGTTCTTATACCTCTGCTTGTCAGCAGGATATGGGGAAATTCTGTCGCCTGCATAACTTCAGCGTTGCTAGCAGTTTCACCGGTTGTAATTTTCTACAGTAGAATTTCCCGCCCATATTCTCCTGCAATGTTACTTGCAACTGTATCTATTCTGCTTACTTTTTCATGGTTGAAAGATGCGTGCCGTAGAGATCTTTTGCTTTCAGCGCTGAGCGGTTCTTTGGCAATATATTATCATCTATACGCTGCTATTCCGGTTGGAGTGCCGCTTTTAGCAGTTCTTGTCGCAACTGTTTTGCCAAAAGGCAGTAATTTTGGTCTGTCAGTTGAACATAAACAGCCGTTCCGACATATTTTGCCGGCAGCAGTGATGATGATCGTTATTCTCGGCCTGCTAGTTGTGGTTCCCAATTTATTAAACCCATGGTGGTCACATGGAATACACAATATGGATCATGCGAACCGGCAGACGGCAATAACAGTATTATCTCTTATCTCCGGCACTAATAACGGCATTCTGAGCTTCTTGACGCTGACCTTGTTGTTGACAGGATTTGTCCGGATGTTTTTGCAATCAAGAGTTGCAGGTTCTGCAGTGATTCTTTCATTCGCAATTTTTACTATAATAATGGCAAATACGACGCAGGACGGTGCACATGCCGGAATTCAGGTCGCCAGATACGGCATAACCTTTTTCCCGTTAGCTTTTATTGCTATTGCATTGGCATTGGTATGGATTGGTGATTTCATCTGGAAAAAACTTTGATTCATTCAGAGCAGATACTTGCTGTCTTCTTGCGCAATTATTTTATGGTT
>CAJBRY010000324.1 GCA_903958085.1 uncultured Geobacteraceae bacterium | reverse complement strand
CGAATTGGTGACTGCAAGAGACAATGCGGTGCAAAAAATCAGGAGAATTCCGCTGGTCTTTTCCGATTCGAAAAATTTATTGAAAGTGTTTGATAAAGTATACTGTTCAGAATTCATAGTTCACCCTAGGAGCCTGTCGGATTTAGAGCCTTCACTACTGGCTGATAACCTAACGGATGGAGTTGTTGAATTTACTCAGTTGATAACTTTTATCACTTCACTACCTTTTAGTCGTCAAATTCACACGAAATCTTTTCATTTGGCCTTGTTCTTTGACATTTTTTAACCATTCAAGACAAACATCCGCTTTAAATTCCATGCAATGGACACAAGTGTCCATTCGCCGGACACAGCGTCCAGACCTCGCAGGAAAAATTGTCGAAAACCCAAGACATGTTTGATAATGCCAAATACTGTTTCAACCGTGCTCTTGCGCTGTGCGTAAACCTTACGGCCCTCGACAGTCTTGAGTTTGTTCCTCATCTTGTCAATCGGCTTTGCATCTTTAGGAAGAGGAGCAGGGTCGATGAATCGTTCGGTAAGTGGTTGGTTATGTTTTTCCCGACTTGGGGGAATAAACGGTTCAATCCCGGACTGCTCGCAGGATGCCACGTTGTCATCGCTGTAATAGCCGGCATCGGCCAGCATGGTGTCAACCTTACCCAATTTTCCAGGCAGTTCGTTGAGCGATGCAAGGGTCGGGGTTATCTCTTGCTTGTCATTTGGAGCCTGGCTGATATGAGCTTCGACAATAAGCATCGTATCAACATCAACAGCAGCTTGCGCATTATAAGCCTGGACAAATCCCTTGTCCGATGACGGCATGATGCGGGATTCTTCATCAGTCAAATTAACCTGATCGTTTTTGCGAGGTCCCGGTGTAGGCGGTTTCGGCTCACGGCCGCGCGGCTTCTTGCCGGTAGCTTCAGCTTTTGCACGACGTTCAGCAACTTTCTCTTCGTGTTCCTTTTGTTCCTGAGCGTATCTTTGTGCTGCTCGTTCCTCAATTTTTACCTTTGCCTGGGCTATGGCATCCAACCGGTCTCGACGACGGGCGAGTTCTTCGGGAATATCCATTCCTTCCGGAATTTCTTCGGAGTCTGCCTGTTCGGCAAGACGCATGAGTTCATCAACCTCGGCCTGCAATTGCTGTTCGATTTTGCCGGCATGATCCCAACTCAAGGCATGATGCTTGGAAGCATTGGCTTTTACCTTGGTACCATCAAGGCTGACTTTGCCCAATTTCAAAAGACCCATCTCACGGGCAAGCATTAAAATCTCGACAAAAAGCGGAGATAGTTGCTTAAGAAAACGCTTACGGAAGGTGGCTATGGTATCATGATCAGGATGGGTGTTAGCGGAGATAAATCGAAAGGCAACGGAGTCATAGGTTGCTTTCTCAATTTTCCGGCTGGAGAATACACCGGTGGCATAACCATAAAACAGCAAAGATAATAGTATTCGAGGATGATACGCCTTAACCCCTTTCCCTGCATAGGTTTCCGTAATAGGCCGTAGATCAATCTCTGAGACGATATCAACAATAAACTGGGCCAGATGCCTTTCCGGAAGCCAATCTTTAATAGATGGCGGGAAGAGGTACTGTTGGTCTCTGTTTGTAGGAATAAATTTCAGGGTCATATGTCTCTCGCTATGTAATTTACCAGAATTACACAGGAATTAACCAGAAATACCAGGAAATGTCAAGTTTTGTATCGTGAAATCAAGACGATAAGTGAATTTCGTGCATCTTTTTTCTATCGCTGAATGGCCCCTAAATCCGACAGACTCCTAGGACCGCAGAAAGCTATCTACATCATTAGATACGATAACCCCATAGTTGATAGCCCCAAGCCAACCGGACATAATAATT
>CAJBRY010000323.1 GCA_903958085.1 uncultured Geobacteraceae bacterium | reverse complement strand
TCTATAGTAACGATAAGAGCCTCATAGGAACTTCAAGTAAAATACCGGCTTTATTTGAGGTATTATCAGATGGCAATACGGTTTCAATGCACGAACCCCACAGAACTGTTACTGATCTTAATGGGGAAGTAAGAAGCAACATTGATATGGTGGATGTCTATGTGCCGGTAAAAAATTCAAACGGCAAAATAATCGGCATTTTTCTGATGTCCTCAAATTCCACGCAACTGAAATCCCTCTACACAACCCAGTTAAATACCTCGATCACCATTCTGGTTTCGCTGACATTGTTAATGTCTTTAATGTCTCTTGTAATAATTTTGCGGGAGACAAACAAACTGAAATACGCTTACAGCTTGTTAAATACTGTTGCCATTACAGACGCCCTGACCGGAGTATATAACCGAACCTTCTATGAAGCAGAGTTGGAGCGACTCTCTTCCAGCAGGCGTTATCCTGTGGCGGTGGTTATGATTGATCTTGATGGCCTTAAGAAAACTAATGATACTTATGGACATGCCGCAGGCGACAAGATGATTTGTAAAGCTGCAGATATACTTAAAAATGCTTTTAGAGCAGAAGATATGGTAGCGCGTACCGGTGGCGATGAATTTACGGTTCTCCTGCCGGAGACGGATGCTGAAGGCCTCAATATTGCGTCTGAGCGTTTAAATAAATTCCGGGACGAGGCGAATTGTATCGATGACGGTTTCCGGGTACAGTTTTCAATGGGAGCAGAGATAGCTGAGTCCAGAGAAAAATTATTTGGTGCAGTAAAAAATGCTGATATGAAGATGTATCAAAACAAGCTTGAGCGGAAAAATGCCAATGGTTGAATTTTCTGCAATGCCAAAGACAAGGCCGTGCTGCCTACTAATCCCGGATAATTTAAGACAGATATTCAGATGCTGCAAAATCTAAAATTACAGCAACTAGCCTGGCTGATTCCCCCTTCTGTTGCACTTGCCGTTTATTATGTGGGACTCAATAATTTTTTTACCTGGGATGATTTCATCTGGCTCCACAAAGCTGATATCTTTAAGCAAAACTGGTTTCAGATGCTACTCCCGGAAGAATCGCGGTATTTTGATCCACTTGTTCACCTCATGTTTTTTGCTGATTCTCTCGTTGGAAATTTCAATCATACCTGGTATCACAGCGTTGATTTAGGAATCCATGCCCTTAATTCTCTTCTGATTTATTATTTTGCTCGACTGCTCGGTGGTGATGAAAGGATCTCTCTATACGCTGGAATCCTTTTTGCGTGTTCCTTTGCAATTGCCGACGCAGTACTTTGGTCTTCATCCAGAGTTGATCTCGTTTCAACCCTATTTACACTGGGTGCACTGATCCAGTTTTTGCTTTATCTTCGCAATGAGAGAAAGCGAAATCTCACATTCTCTTTCATGTTTTTTGTTTTAGCTTTGGGTGCCAAGGGGACTCCGCTTATACTTCCTCTTATTCTCTTCTGGCTCATCATCCAAGAGAAGAAGCGGGTTAATTATGCAATATGTTTGTTTCCATTTGTCACAGTAGTTCTTCTCTATCTTGCTCTACTTAAGCTGACAATGCACCAAGCATCTCCATCCATTGATGGCGTACTCTTCAATATTAATAATATCGTTCTTGCTTTCTGCTCACTATATATTCCCGAAGGAATACTCAGTGTTTATAGCCTGAACAGCACTGCTGCCTTCATGTTTATTGTGGTATCTGTTCTTTGTTTTGCTGGGAATTCATCCGCCAACACCAGCAGAATACGCAAAACCGGTTATTGCATACTCTTCGCTGCCTTACTGCCGATGCTTTACACATCAGACTTCAAGCTTGTAACTAAAGAATCCGGTTTTGATAATCTATTGTCCAGTCCTAGTCATCGCATATACCTAAGTTCAGTAGGTGCGGCACTTATTGGAGGTGGCTTCTTGCGTTTTGTTGAAACTGTTCTTAAAAAACTATTTCCTCGATTTGCATCTATATCTGTGCTTTTGCTACTGGCAGCAATTGTAGCAATAAATGTGTTTTTTGTAAGAGAGCGTGACATACTTTGGGAATCAGCAGGAGTTGAATATAATCAGCAGTTTAATGCTCTGCTCGCCTATCGTGGCCAGGTAGCCGAAAATAGCCAGATCGGAACTGTTGAATTTATCGGTTCATCCGGATTGTTAATAGCAATGCTAAAGGTGTGCCTGGGCATCAATAATATTACCCATTTAAATCCTGTCAGCATTGAAATGATTAACGATATGAGTATTTTACAAAAGGCTGAGGAAAGTTTCCTTTTCGTAAAAAGTCTTGATGGTCATGTGTACGACAAAAGTAAACAGTTCCGTCAGCAACTTTTGCTTAACAGGAAGGCAATACTTAACCCTGAAATTCCAGAATATGCATCAGAATGCCGAGCTATTGCCAAGAACCTGTTAACGGAAATATATCAGATTATTAAATGATTAAAATGGCATTGATTTCAAAGCTTTAGAGTTGATTTGAGGAGGAAGCTGTATTTTGGTTCTAATATTATCGCATCGGAAGCGAATATTCTCCTTGGTAGTAGGAATTCTTCTGCTCTTGCTTCATATTTCTTTATCTTTCGCTCAAGAAAATATTGCTACCTATCCACTTCATGCCCCCACTTATACATCCATTAAAGTTTTTGACAACCAAAACCGCTTTGTCGGGCGACTTCTACCGGAAAAACGTTATTGGGTGACGATCGATCGCATTCCGGCTTTTCTGCAAAAGGCGGTAGTAGCAGTTGAAGATGCCAGATTTTATGAACATGGCGGTATAGATCTTCGCGGAATTGCCCGTGCCATTGTAAAAGATGTGGTCAAGCGAAGATTGGCGGAGGGCGGTTCTACAATTACTCAACAGTTGATAAAAAACAGATATCTGAGTAGTGAAAAAACCATCGAACGGAAGTTTGATGAGGCTCGGATGGCGATTGATTTTGAACAGAAGTACAGCAAGAAGCAGATTCTGGAGATGTATTTTAACGAAATTTACTACGGAAACGGTGCGTGGGGAATAGTACAGGCAGCCAGGCTCTATTTTGACAAAAACCCCGAGGAGTTAAGCGATGCTGAGTGTGCAATGCTGGCAGGTGTGCAGAAAAATCCTGCTCGATATAATCCGTTGGGCAAACCGGCAAACGTCACCGGCCGCCGGGACGTAGTCCTTAAACGAATGGTGGATATGGAAATGATTACTCTGCAACAAAAAAATACATTGCGAGCAAATCCGCCAACGGTTGTTAAATCAGGGCAGGCTTCACAGTATCTGGCATATATTCGAAATAAACTGACCGAGAAATATGGTCCAGACATAATTGAACAAGGGGGACTGGAGGTAACTGCTGCACTGGATATCAATCTGCAATTAGCGGCCGAACAGGTACTACGCGATGGAGTAAAGAAAATATCTCCGAATTTGCAGGGCGCTTTGATCTGCCTGGATACCTCGACAGGAGATGTTCTTGCGGCGGTCGGTGGAGTTGATGCTATCCAGACTTCTTTCAATCGCGCATTTATTGCCCGCCGCCAACCTGGTTCATCCATTAAACCGTTAATTTATGCCGCGGCCCTTGATAATGGTTTTACAGCAGGCAGTCGCATGGATGATGCTGCGGTATCCTATAGCCGTGGAAATAATGAAACCTGGCAACCGCAGAACTATGGAAAGGAAGTTTATGGGGAGTTGAGTCTCAGGCAGGCTCTGGCTTACTCAAATAATGTCATTTCGGTAAAATTGCTTGACGCAATAGGGGTTCCGTATTTCGTTGATTTTGCCAACAGGGCAGGAATCTCTTTGCGACCGGAGAATGGGCTTTCACTTGCGCTCGGAACCGGCGAAGTAACACTTAATGAGCTTGTTCAGGCATATTCTCCATTGGCATCAGGCGGTGTTCGTTCTGAAGCCAGAACCATCATTCGTATTTATGACCGTAATCGTCGTAGCTGGATTGAAAACCCACCAGTTATGACTCAGGTTATTCCACCGGCAACAGCATATATTACTACTGAAATTCTTAAGGATGTCCTGACTTACGGAACAGCCAAAAGTCTGAAAAAATTCAGCCAGACGTATCCGTCAGCCGGCAAAACCGGAACAACTGATGACTATCGTGATGCCTGGTTCGTTGGCTATACTCCAAAGATTGTAGCTGGAGTCTGGGTGGGGTATGACAAGCCCAAGCCTGGAGGGAAAGGATTTACTGGTGGAGCGGTAGCCGCTCCCATCTGGGAAAAATTTATGCGTAAGGCGTTGCTTGGCAAGGGAAGCGCGGACTTTGTCAGGCCGGAAACGGTGGTCTCAGTTTCCATCGATACAAAATCAGGTTTACTGGCTACTCCAGAGTGTCAGGAAAGCAGGGATGAAGTCTATATTTCTGGAACAGAGCCTGTCGAATACTGCCCTGTTCACAGTGGAGTCACTTTCACCCCAGTTCTTCAGCAAGTGAACCCTTGAGGATAATAACCTTTTCACTGGCATCTGCCATAATCGCCGTTAGAGTCGGTTGATAAAATACGTAATCCTCGTGAAACGGCGCACTGACATTTCCACCAAAACCAGCGTTGTCACCAAGTGCTATGTGTATGGTGCCCAGAATTTTTTCCGCCTCCAGAACGTTATCCGGGCGACTCGCCTTATCATTAGTTCCGATGCCTAATTCAGCGATGTTCCTGCAATTGACGTTCTCAGCAAATTTTGTTTCAAGCTTGGATCGGTGAGAATCGTTGCCATCAATCCGCACAACTACACCGTTTTCTACGGTAAGGCTCAAAGGTTCGTCCAGTTTACGGGTCGGTCCCCATTCAATAACCATTATGCCATGGCTCTTCCCTTCCAGTGGTGCCAGATAAGCCTCACCCGCAGGCAGATTGCCAAAACTCCCGGGAGACGCAAGCAGTCCGTCGTCGCCTTCCGCATCTCGTCCCTGCTTGCATATCATCATATCGGTACCGTTGGGCGTTGTGACCCTGATCCATTCAGCTTTGTTTAAGAGTTTTACGAGTCGACTCGTTCTATTTGCCAGCGTACCCCAATCTACTGTCATTGATGTGTTGAACATATCGGGGTCAAAATGTGGAAGACTCGCAAAGCGACAGCCTGCAGTGCATGCCAAAGCACGATATCTGGTGTGACTGGTGGAGTTGTTTGCCAACGCAATTATTATATCAGCAACATCTTCTCGGTGCGAAGTAACAATTTCTCTGGAGAGCCTGATATCCTCATCAGAGGCTGACTTTGCCAGCAATTTTGTCAGCAACTTTTCTGATTCCAGGAGTTCGACGATGCGTTTTCCGAAAGTTGCATTCCAGAGTTCGACTGGAGGTTCAGTTCCAGAAGCCGCAGTTGACGGAAAATCAACAAAGTCGCAGTTTCCATATTTCCTTGCAGCAAAAGCGGAGGCAGCTCTTGCTGTAGCGTTAAGGCGGGAACGTCGATCCAGATCAGAAGGGGAAGGG
>CAJBRY010000322.1 GCA_903958085.1 uncultured Geobacteraceae bacterium | reverse complement strand
GAGTCTAAAAGAAGGCCGATGTATATCGTTAAGGAAGTTGTTGGCCGGTTCGGCGATAATGTTAAATAGTTGAGAGTCTGACCGCAAAAGTTGTAAAAATCAGAAGTTAACAGGATCATGATGTTTCAAATCAGAAAAAAGTTGAGAAAATCAGCTGTAGAGCTGCTGCTTGTTGTTTTGGTAATGGCTGCTTTTTACGCAGTTCAGATCAATGCGATTGTTCATGACAACTATGCCGGACAGGATTTTCAGCGCCATAAGATGAATATCAGCTGGTCAATTGATTCTCCTCTTAAAGCTTTAACAGCACCGCTTACCGTCGGTATGTGTACTCCGACCCTCTACCATTATTTAGGCGGAGTGGTAGTCAAGTTATTTAGTGATTTTTCTCCTTGGAGAACAGTAGCTTTCTTTAATCTAATTATCAATACCGTGGCTCTGCTGTTGTTTTATGTTCTGATTCATCGGGTGATCAGCTCGCCCATGCTGAGGATCAGTTGTTTTTTGTTGATAACTCTGCTTCCTGTCACGGTAATAACGTCGCTGGTGATCGGTTCTGATGCGATCATGCTTTTGAGCTTCATTTCCCTCGTATGGATTCTAATTATGATAAAGGATAGGCTTGAACTGGGGCAGTCGCCAGGATATCTTCTGGCAACGGCCAGCATCCTGTTTGTTTTATCGTACCTTTTCAAGTATCCATATGTAATCAATTTGGTTGGCGCTGTTGTTGTCGGAGTGATTCTGATTGGCAACGGAATGCTGGGCGGCAGAAGGATGTGGGAGTTTTTAATAATAGTTATTTTTCTTCCATCCCTTCTATTTGTTTCGCTTTATGCCGGTTATATTCGATTTCAGACTCCTTTTCATCGCGACAAGGGAATTGTTAGAACTCAGGACAAAAGTATGTCTGCCAGAAGCATCGTATTTTTCAGGCAAAATGATTTGCAGCTTCTGGATGCACCGTATTTTCATCAGGTAATGTTGAAAAACGGGGTTTATTCTATGCCGTTGCAGGAGGCAAACTATTTTAGCTATCCCGCCCTGTTGCACCTGGGAACATTTACGGATGTACTCAATATGTACGAACCGATTGTTTATTCTAGTGATGACCCTGTTGTTCTGGATGAATATTATTCTCGAGTGAGAACACCTCTAAACCTTGGATTGATGCAGATTGCAGTAAAAACGGCAATTCTTTTTTCAGTAGTAGCCTTTATTTGTATGTTCTGTTTTTTTGTCAAAGCAGTGTTGTCAATTGTCAGGGAAGATAGACAGGTCGACATGACGGTGATTATTTTATTGGTGATGAGTCTCTGCCTGTTTGCAGGTATGACTGTTACGCTCCCCACAACCGATAACACCTATAATGAAGGGTATTGGCTTCCGCGTCTTGTAATGCCCCTCCTAGTATCATTTTTTGTTATTACATACCATGTTCTTGATCGTTCACTAAACGGCAGATTCAAATGGTTGCAGTGGGTTGTTTTGACAGCGTCATCAATACAATCAATTATGCATGTTGCGTTTCTATGGGTGCGTCATCCGGTTTGAATTTCCTTGCTTGGCGCTTTATTAGGGAGTTTGCGTAACAAAATAAATAATTTTAATATCAATAATGAATCTAATGCTAAAAAATAAAAGTGTAGCAATAATGATATATTTGGTGGATTCGATCGAAGGGCTACGGACGACTCTTTCATCAATCCCGTATTCATCTGCTTCGGCATTAAGAGAGATTTTCATCATCACTTCAGGTAAGAGGATTGAGCAAAGAGCTTTGAGCAATCTGAATCTTGGTAGTGGGCAGGTAAGTCTTACTTTGCTAGATTTGGAGAAACCTCTTGATTATGGGGAAGAGAAAAAAATTGGATTTAATTACGCCGTCAGGCAGGGGTTTGAATATTTGCTTCTTGTCAGAGGTGGAGAATCCTTCTCCCAGGATGTCATAACTTCAGTTC
>CAJBRY010000321.1 GCA_903958085.1 uncultured Geobacteraceae bacterium | reverse complement strand
ATGATGGGGTTTATCAACCGATAAGTACGGATGTTTAGGTAGAACATAATGAAAGCGCAGCTATATTGAGTCATCTACCGGATTATCATAAAGCCAGCTATTGGATGTATTAATGTTGATCATTGTTGAATCGCCAACCAAAGCGAAAAAAATCCAGTCCATCCTTAAAATAAAAACAATGTCCACGGTAGGTCATTTTAAAGACCTTCCCGATGAACAGATTGGTGTTGACCTTTCAACTTACGAACCGACCTTTGTTTATCACGAAAAAAAAACAAACCTCCCTAAAGAGCTCCGCGCAGCTGCTCAAGGTAAAACCGTTATGCTGGCAGGTGACCCCGACAGGGAAGGATATGCTATCAGCTGTCATATCTACGAAGAGGTAAAATCCGTTGCCAAAGAATGTCTGAGAATGGAAATTTATGAAGTAACAGATAAAGGGTTAAAAGAGTCTCTCGCCAAGGCAGTACCTTTTGAAAAGACAAATACAGGTCTGTATAACGCTTTTCTTGGCAGAAGAATCGGTGACCGACTGGTTGGCTACATTCTCTCTCCAATTGCCAGCAAAACACTTCGTAGCAGTTATAGTGTCGGACGTGTTCAATCCCCCGCAGTTCGACTTGTAGTTGATCGCGAACGGGAAATCAGAAATTTCAATTCATCACCATACTGGATGCTAGATATCCAGCTGGACAAAGACGGCACGACATTTCTGGCTCGTCACATCAACGGAAAATTTACGCAAAAACCGGATGCGCAGGCAATCATCGAAGCTATCAAGGCAGAAACCGATGCTCTGGCTGAAAAGGTTGAAAGGAAAGAGGTTAAGCAATCATCCAAGCCCCCTTTTACAACTGTAGATCTACAAGCTGCGGCTGCAGCTCGCCTTAAATTCACCCCGGAACAGACAATGAAACTGGCACAGGCTCTTTTTGATCATGGCATAACCACATATCACCGAACAGATTCAGTCCGAATGGATGATGCTTTTATCACCGAAATCCGGGAATTTCTGGGTAATACATTAGGTAAGAGCTATTTACCGGCTAAACCGAATCTGCATACTTCAAAAAATTCACAGGCTGAAGCGCACGAAGGAATACGACCTACACATATGCACTCGGTTGCTGATATTGCTGCCATAATAAAAAAGGAAGGACTAACGCCGGATCATGCAAAGCTGTATGAAATGATATTCAAACGTGCGGTAGCCAGTCAGATGGCGCCTGCACGTTACGACTCTACAGTCATGATCTTTTCCATTATCAAAGAACGATTTAAGGCTGCCGGGCGGGTACTCGTATTTGATGGTTTTCTCAAAGTATATGCTGAAGTAGACGAGGAAAAGGAAAAGAAAAGTGAAGATGAAAAACTTCAACTGCTTCCCCCGGTAGATGCTGGAGAACTGGTTCCAAAAATAACCGAGATATTGGAAGAGAAGAAAACAAAGCCTCCAGGCAGATTCACCCTTGGATCACTGGTGAAAGAGTTGGAACGGTTAGAAATAGGGCGTCCTTCCACATACGCATCAATAACAAAAAACATAACAGAACGAGGTTACGTCAAGGAAGAAAAGGGGAGGGTGGTTCCCTTGCAACCGGGGGAAACTCTCGTTGACTATCTCAGGGATAAGCACGGATGGGTGATAGACTATGAGTTAACCCGCAAAATGGAAAATTTCCTGGATCTGGTTGTCGAGAACAAAGAAACCTGGCAGCGCTTCTGTAAGGGAGTTCATAACAAAATGGGTTTTTCAATCCCGCCAGTCAGGGTTTCAGGTGGTGCCCCAAGCGAAGGGCAACTAAAGTATGCTCATGCTTTGTCGACGAGAAACAACCTTGTTATACCTGAGGAGACCTTTAAGTCTGGTAAACTGCTATCAAAGTGGATAGAAGGGGTTGTAAAGGCAACAAACCAACATTAGCTAGGTAGCTTCTCAATTAACATTTTCCTGCATTTTCAGATAAGTGGTTAAAAACCATTACTCGGAGGGTAGCAGATGGACAGAATTATTTTACGCAACGACCAGTGGGAGCGTCTTTCCCAGTTGCTTCCTGGTAAAAGTAGCGATTGTGGTGTTACGGCAAAAGATAATCGTTTGTGTCCTATGGATTGCAAGAACTGGAGCTCCTTGGCGCGATCTTCCACCTCACTATGGTCACTGGCATCGTGTGTATGTCCGTTATAACCGCTGGTCCAATAAAGGCGTATGGGAACGCATTTTTGAAACCGTTGCCGGCGATCCAGATCTGGAGTACCTCATGGTTGACGGTAGCATTGTCCGCTTCCATCGACATGGTGCGGCTCAAAAAAACTCAACCGGAACAAGCCCAAGGCAGATCTCGTGGAGGGCTGGGCACAAAGATTAATGCTGCGGTTGACGCTCTTGGAAATCCGGTTCGTTTTTTCCTCACAGAGGGACAGACATCAGAATACACACAGGCAAATGCATTAATTTAAGGGTTTCAACCTGATTATGTCATTGCTGACAAAGGCTATGATTCAGATAGCTTTGTTGATGCCATACATACCGGTGGAGCAGAAGCAGTTATTCCGCCACGTTGCAATCGGAAGAGTCTGCGTGACTATGACAAGGCTCTGTACAAAGAACGCAATCTAGTTGAAAGATTATTTCAAAAACTCAAAAGCTACCGAAGAATTGCTACACGATATGACCGACTAGACAGAAATTACAACGCTATGCTTGTTCTGGTGGCCGCTGTCATATGGTTGGCTTGATTGAGAACGCTACATAGGAGATAGGAAGGAGTCCTTACCCTTAGATGGTAGTGACCATTTCTGTTGTAAAGGTAAGAAAACATAAAGCCTTGATTCCATAGAATGTATTATAAAATGTAATACAAAAAGGATCAAGGCTTTCAAAGTGGCATGAAATTAACCACTTAAAGATTATGGCTGGGGCGCCAGGGAGTGGGGCTTGGGTGGGAATCTCAGAACATATTTGCCAAACCCACTGGCAGCACAACTAATATCCAGTCAGAAAAATCTATTCAGCCTTAATTTACTTAAATCTGTATCACAAAAAGTTAGTACTAAATAGCATAAGCATCGGTGCAAGTCTAATTCTTTGATAAAAAACTGAAGTGGTCTATCAATCTGATTGTGTAGCTACGCTTTCTATTTTAATTAAAATTAGCGGTTTACATGCGGTTTAGATTTGTTATGATACCTCCAAGCTAAATAACTCTGGGGTAGGTTCACTAAATGAATGTGGTTAAATAATGATTATCGAGTGGAAGGATAAGTATTCTATTGGATTTAAAAACATTGACGAGCATCACAAGCATCTGGTTGATCTACTTAACAAGACATATAGATTGATGTTGGATGGTGACTCCAAAGAGGATTTATCCAAAATATTATATGAACTGATAGACTACGCTAATTACCATTTTTCTGCTGAAGAGCAGTTGATGGACAGGTATAAACACCAGTTCGTCAAACAGCATATTGCAGAGCATTTGTATTTTATGGATAGAGTCTTGAAATTTGAGAAGGAGTTCGCTGGAGACAACGCTGACTTCACAATTGAAATATTTATCTTTAT
>CAJBRY010000320.1 GCA_903958085.1 uncultured Geobacteraceae bacterium | reverse complement strand
TTTGCAATTTCAATTTTTCCTTCAATTTTTCCTTCTTCCCTGGCCGTATCAATAGAATTCTTTAAATCCCGATAGGTTTTCAGGCTGTCCTCATACGAACGGGCCTCTTCAGGGGTAAATTTGGCTATTTCCGCCACTTCAAACAACTTTTCGAATATGCTTTCCCTTAATTCGTCCGGGATCCGGTCCAGCTTGTTGAGGTTGCGGATAATGTACATCCACTTGTCAAACCTGGTATTCAGCTCCTTTACCGTTTTGGTGAATTTGGGCATTTCGAGGTAAATAAAAGTCAGTTTGTCATAAAAGACTTTGTAGGTTTCTATGTCCGAAAGTTTGACGTTATAACGGTACTTGTCCTTTTGGTCTTTGTCCTCGTCAAATACAAAATCGAGGATGGCTATGGTATAAACGGCCTGCAGTTCGAAATTCCACTCACTGCCGCGTTGAGCCTGCTCACGGATCGGAAATGACTATACTGGATCAAAGTGTACCACCCATTCCGGAGCAAAGTGTACCACGATTCCGGAGCAAAGTGTACCACTTTTTAACAAGATTTAACATTTAGAAAGAGTTGTATTTCAGGTGAGTTTACCTGACATTCCGGCAGAAAGTGTACCACCCCCGGGACCAAAGTGGATTTGTAACGTACAAGAGACATTTAACCCCATGTTTCATGTCTAATAAACCAATGGCTATGTTACAAGTCCGAAGTATTTTAATGCTCCTTGGAGACGGATGGTCGTCTCGGGCAATCGCCAAGCATCTTGGCATTCATCGAAAAACAGTTGAGAGTTACCGGGCCAGGATCCCATTAACCGGCAAAACAGCAAGTTCTCTGCTTGCTTTGGATGACGACGAACTGGCCAGGGTGATGCACCCAAAGGCCAAAGAGGCGGTCCAGGATGACCGGCAGATTGATTTTAAGGCCAGAATAGCTGGCTTCAGGGTTGAATTGCGCAAAAAAGGTGTGACGCGCCAACTGGTATGGATTGAGTATCTGAGGGAGAAGCCTGAGGGTTACAGCTACTCGCAATTTTGCGACCGGTTAACAGCCGCTCTTCTTCCCCTGGAAGCCGTGATGCATTTTGAGCATCAGCCCGGGGATGTACTACAGGTTGATTTTGCCGGAGACAAAATGAGTTATGTTGATCCTCACACAGGCGAGATAATCGAATGTCCGATGCTTGTTTGTGTTTTACCTTTCAGCAGCTTCAAATATGTTGAGGTATTAGCAAATGCGACGCAGGAACATCTGTTCAACGCGTTGAACCACTGTATGGAATATATCGGTGGAGTGCCTCGGTCGGTCAAGTTTGATAATCTGGCACAGGTGGTAATCAAGCCCGGTCGGTATGAACAGTCCTTTACAGAAATCAGCATGGCGTGGGCTGTATATTATCAAACCCAGCTTATGGCAGCACGCGTAGCAAAGCCCAGGGATAAACCATCTGTGGAAAAGGAGGTCAACCTTGCCTACATGTGGATTATGGCACCCTTGCGCAATAAGATCATGCATAGCGTAAGGGAAATTAACCAGGCCATCACCCCGCTACTTGATGAGTACAACAATAAACCAATGAGTCGAGTGACCTACAGCCGGTTTGACCGGTTCAAGACAGAAGAACAATCGATTTTGAGGCTATTACCGGATGTGCCATTTAGTTACAAGCACAGGACCCGTGGAAAGGTTCAAAAAAACTATCATGTTATCCTGGGTGAAGATTGGCATCAGTACAGCGTGTTTTATCAATACATTGGGCAGGAAGTGTCGATTATCTATGATCTGGATGAGGTTGAAATTTACCTTGGATTCAAGCGTATAGCTATTCACAGGAGGAGTTTTATACGAAACAAGTGTACAACCCTATTTGAACACATGCCTCCGCACCATCAAAAGATGAAAGAATTACAAGGATGGGACGCAGATTACTTTTTATCGAAAGCAGAAAAAATCGGGATATGCACAGTTGAGGTAGTGAAGCGTATTTTAGATTCCCGCCCCTTCGTTGAGCAATCCTATCTTAGCTGTCTTGGCATCATTCGTTTGGCTGAAAAAGTTGGGCATCCGCGCATGGAAGCAGCCTGTCGGCGTGCGTTATTGGGTGTAAGAGTCGGTTACAAGATTATTAAAAACATTCTTGACAAGAATCTTGATACACTTCCAATACAAACAGAAATCCAGTTTTCATTGCCACTTCACGATAACCTGCGCGGAACAGAGGCTTATCAATGAAAATATCGGTTGGTTACTTTCCCCGGGGCAACATCCTGAGAATAACCCCCATCACACAATAACCAACCCACATGGTTATTGCCCATGATGCTGAAAATCAAAAAAAGATTGTGAATTGAGAATAACTTTTCCTCCGCACAAATATCTGCCCGCAAAAGTTATTTCCCAATTCACAATCATAGCTGACAACTTATTTTCTTTCTTTTTTAAAATAAACAAAAGGGATAAATCCCGCAAAACCAAAACCATGAACACACAAGCAACGATTGACCAATTACGTAAGCTAAAACTTACCGGAATGGCTCATGCCTATGAAGAAACTCAATCACTTCCCGCACAGGATAAGCCTTGCTCCGACCTGCTGATTGCCCGACTGGTCGAAGCAGAAAAACAGTACCGTTTGCAACGCAAGACCCAGTTGTACCTTAAATCAAGCAAACTCCGGTATAATGCCATTCTGGAGCAGGTCCATTGTAATCCTGCACGTAATCTTACTTCTGAGCAAATGATGGCAATTGCTTCCTGTGATTTTATTGAAAAAGCTGAAAATGTGTTAATTACCGGTGCAACCGGCTGCGGAAAAAGTTTCCTGGCTTGTGCCATCGGCAGACAGGCATGCATGAGGGGATATAAAGTTATGTATTTTGGCATTCAGCGGTTAATTGAAAAGATCTCCCAGTCAAAACTGGACGGAACTTTTGTCAAGCTGCTCAATCAAATCGAAAAGACACATCTTCTGGTCATTGATGATTTTGGCCTGCATCCCCTGGATACAAAAACACGGCTTGCGCTTCTGCAAATCCTCGAAGACCGGTACGGGGTTCACCCGACACTTATCACATCACAGTTACCGGTTCAACTTTGGTATGAATACATTGGTGAGCCAACTTTGGCGGATGCAATTATGGACAGATTGTCAGGTAATACCCACCGTTTTGAACTAAAAGGAGAATCGCTCAGAAAGAGAAAAATATGAAAATAATCCGTAAATTTGATCAGCAAATCCATCTTGGGTAAAGTGGTACACTTTGTCCCGGAATGGGTGGTACACTTTCACCGGAATAGTCACTCCTGCCACAAACCGTGCCCGGAATACCGGGGAAAGCTGAGTTACTTCGAACAGAAATTTACCTTTGCTTTTGGATGCTTTCCAGGTTCCATTTTCACTGATACCCCCTGCCGGAATAATCAGATGAATATGTGGATGTAGCGTCAGGGTCTGGGACCAGGTATGCAGGATCGCAAATGCCCCCAGCCTGGCGCCCAGCCATTTTTCATCTCCGGCAAACGATCTGAGCACATCCCACACTGTCTCAAACAGAAGGTTGTACATCGCAACCGGGTGATGCATACAGAGATCATTCAACTGCTCCGGAAGGGTGAAAATCACATGAAAATACTTCACCGGCAGTAAATCATATTCACGAGCCATCACCCAGCGTTCAAGATCAATGCCCTGGCATTTTGGACAATGCCTGTTTCGGCAACTGTTGTAGGCATATTTTATCTGACCGCAGTCTTTACAGACTTCTTCATGCC
>CAJBRY010000319.1 GCA_903958085.1 uncultured Geobacteraceae bacterium | reverse complement strand
CGCCCGCAGGATATTATCATTTCGGCAGCCGGGAAGGTTTGTCATGAAGAGCTGGTTGCTATTCTGGAACCGCTGTTTTCTGGAATAGCATCGCAGTGGCATCCTGAATTGAGCGATACATTTCCTCCGGCGTGCAGAGCACTGAATCTTATCGAGCGTGAGATGGAGCAGACGCTTGTCTGTCTAGGCACCCGCTCAATTCAATATGATCATCCTGATCGTTATGCACTTTTTCTGCTGACAACTATTCTGGGTGGCGGAATGAGTTCTCGCCTGTTTCAGGAATTCCGTGATAAGAATGGGCTTGCCTACTCGGTCTATTCATACGTCATGTCACATGCTGACTCTGGGGCCCTTGTCATTTACGCCGGTACCGAAAAGAATCATTGCCGGGAGGTAATAGATATTTCATTGCGCGAAATGTCGCGGCTTATTGCCGAAGATGTTCCGCAGGACGAACTTGATGCTGCGCGTGAACAGCTTAAAGGTAAAACGCTAATGTCGCTTGAAAGTAGTGACAGTCTGATGACACGTCTTGCAAAAAATGAGATTTATCTGCACGAGCAGCAATCTGTCGAAGATGTTATTGCAAGTTTTGATGCTGTCAGTTTCGAGGATATCCGGAGAATTTCAGAGGGTCTTTTCAAAAGTGATTATTTGCACCTTGAGGTGATGGGGCAGGTTCAGGACCTTGGGCTTTCTGAAGAGATTCTGGTTGTTTAGTCATATGCTGCCGAAAGTTGGAAAAATGTTTGATATATGAAGCAAATTAGAGTACAAGGTTCATTCATTTAATGTTGCAGGAAGGAGTAAATTGATGGCTAGAGTTACAGTAGAAGATTGTCTTGAAAAAGTAGAAAACCGATTTCAGCTTGTAATACTCGCTGCAAAGCGCGTAAAGCAGCTTTACAAAGGGGCACAGCCTTTGACTGAATCAAAAAACAATCGCCAGGTTGTTACAGCGCTTCGTGAAATCGCTGCAGGTAAGATTACTTTTGAAGTTTCCAAAAAACATCGCGCATAATTTGCCACGCTTGGGTGGAACCGGGTTGTTCCGGTTTCACCCTTTTTTTATCCAGCATCCTCGAAATTTCCCATTAAATTATTCAGGCGAACTTGACGTATGATCCGACTGAACGACATCCTTGACAAGGTTTCAGCGTACAATCCAACGGCTGATCACAACCTGATTCGCAAGGCTTACGTTTATTGCGCCAAGGTACATCAGGGGCAGACCAGACTGTCCGGAGAGCCTTATATCATTCATCCGATGGAGGTTGCCGGACTTCTTGCAGATCTGAAGCTGGATGTGCCGAGTATTGTAACCGGATTTCTGCATGATACGATCGAAGATACACTGGCAACTTCAGAAGATCTGGAAAATATGTTCGGAGCCGAGGTTGCAGCTCTTGTCGATGGCGTCACCAAGATAAGCAAAATCAACTTTAAAACGAAAGAAGAGAGTCAGGCAGAAAACTTCCGTAAGATGTTGCTTGCCATGGCAATTGATATTCGCGTTATTCTGGTGAAGCTTGCAGACCGACTCCATAATATGCGCACTCTGGAATTTCAGGACGAAATGAAGCAGCGCCGAATTGCCAGGGAAACGATGGATATTTACGCTCCTATCGCTAACCGTCTCGGAATTTCATGGGTGAAAGTTGAGTTGGAGGATCTCTCATTCCGCTATCTTCACCCGGAAATATATTTCGACCTGGTAAAGAAAATTTCACAGAAGAAACAGGAACGTGAAGCTTTTGTTGAGGAATCAAAGTCTATAATATCAGAAAAACTGGCTTTTTATGGAATTACAGGAGAAATTTCTGGGCGCAGCAAGCATCTCTTTTCGATTTATCGGAAGATGGAGAAGCGAAATGTTGAGTTTGAAGAGATTTATGATCTGATTGCGGTAAGAATTCAGGTGGATAGTGTTCGTGAATGCTATGAGGTTCTAGGAGTTATTCATTCAGCCTGGAAACCTATACCGGGGCGATTCAAGGATTACATCGCAATGCCCAAGGGTAATATGTATCAATCCCTGCATACTACGGTTATCGGGCCGCATGGCGACCGCCTGGAAGTTCAGATAAGAACCCACGAGATGCATAGTGTTGCTGATGCAGGAATTGCAGCGCACTGGAAATATAAAGAAGGGAAGGGGTACGACGAAAAAGAGGTCAAGCGTTTTGCCTGGTTGAGGCAGTTGCTTGAATGGCAGCAGGATCTTCAGGATTCAAAAGAATTTATGGATTCGGTTAAGGTAGAGCTGTTTTCCGAAGAGGTTTACGTTTTCACTCCGAAGGGGGATGTCAAGGGATATCCAAAAGGTTCAACGCCTATAGATTTCGCCTACAGTGTTCATACTGATATAGGTCATCGCTGTGTTGGAGCCAAAGTAAACGGTAAGCTTGTTCCACTGAAGTACGAAATGAAAAATGGCGATATTATTGAAGTAATTACTTCTCCACATCACACTCCAAGCAAGGATTGGCTGAAGATTGTAAAAAGCTCGCGTGCCCGCAACAAGATCAGGGCCTGGATAAAAATTGAGGAGCGTAAACGAAGTATTGTTCTCGGACGTGAAATTTGTGAAAAGGATTTCCGCAAGTTTTCGCTTAATCTGCAAAAAATTCAAAAGAGCGGCGAGTTTAAAAAAATTGCTGCGGAGTTTGGCTATGCTGCTGATGAAGATCTAATGGCAGCGGTCGGTTACGGCAAAATTTCCAGCAACCAGATTGTAGGTAAACTGCTTCCTGAAGATAAGTTTAAGGAACGCGCTGAACATAAGGAGTCAAGGCTTGAAGCTGTCATAAACAAGCTGAAGGGTAAATCCAACAGTGCCGTTGAGATAAGCGGACTTGACGATGTTCTTGTACGCTTTGGAAAGTGCTGTAACCCTGTGCCTGGAGATGAAATTATCGGTTTTATTACCAGAGGCAAAGGGGTTACGGTGCACACATCCGACTGTCAGTTCGCTCTGGAAAGTGACCCTGAGCGCCGCGTTGATGTGACATGGAATAAGGCAAAAACGGCTGCACTTCCTGTAAAAATCAGGGTACTCTGTCATGATGTAAAGGGGATTCTGGCGAATACGACTCTGGCGATTACCAATTGCGAAGCAAATATTGCCAGCGCCCAGATACACAGCACTATTGATCAGCGTGGCGAAAATATTTTTGAGGTCAACGTAACGGATTTGGCTCATCTTCAAAAGGTGATGAATGCTCTTATGAAAATCAAGGGAGTTATTAAGGTTGAAAGGATGAAAAAATGAAGCTGGAAATTTTGTCGACAGACAAGGCACCTGCAGCAATAGGGCCGTATTCGCAGGCGGTAAAATGCGGAAACCTGCTGTTTTGTTCCGGGCAGATTCCTCTTGATCCTGTTACTGGTGAGATGATTTCCGGGGATATTACCGAGCAGGCCGGGCAGGTTATGAGAAATATTGCTGCTGTTTTGACTGCTGCAGGAATAGGATTTGATGATGTTATAAAGACAACTATATATCTGGTTGATATGGCGGATTTTGCCGCGGTCAATGAGGTCTATGGAGGCTGTTTTTCAGGTCACAGGCCGGCGCGTTCAACAGTTGCCGTAAAATCGTTGCCACGCGCTTCGCTTCTTGAAATTGAGGTGATCGCATCAGTTTGAGTTGTACGAAAAAAAGCCGCAACCCTGAAGGGCGCGGCTGGGTTTAATAGAACGGAATTTAGATCTAAAGTGATTTGGTTACGAATCCCGAACGAATACAGCGGGTACAAACCTTCATCGTAGTGATGCTGCCATTCTTTTTGACAGCTTTGATCTTCTGAAGATTTGGATGCCAGACGGTACGGGTTTTGTTGTTTGCATGACTGACATTGTTTCCGAAGCTAGGGCCTTTTCCGCATATTTCACATTTTCTTGACATATTGGTTTCCTCCGTTAATTACTGAAAAAAATCTTATAGCAGACAGATGTGTCCGTTGCAAGAAAAATATAGGATAAGGCATGAATATTATCAAGGCATTCCTCACATTAGGCATAATCGGACTGCTCGTTATAACTGTTCTGTTTATAGATTTTACCTACAAAACCTTTTCATACCGCCAAAATAGTGAAAAGGCGGGCGCAATAGTTGTATTGACGGGCGGAAAGGGACGTGTTGAGGAGGGTCTTCGGCTTTTTCGTGAATCGAGAGGTAAATTTCTCATTTTTGTAGGAGTTGATCCTTCTGTCAGAAAAAATGACCTGTATCATCCAAAGCCGGGTGACCCGTCCGCGGATAATGTGATTCTAGAAAAGTCTTCCCGTAACACACTGGAAAATTCGATTTTCGGGCGTGACGTAATTATGCGTAGCGGCGTTCATTCTGTGCTTCTTATCACTTCGCGCTATCATTTGAAGCGCGCATCAATTCTCTTCAGAAATACTCTCCCAAAAGACATAACAATAATTCCGTATCCTGTTGATACCGTGAATCTGAAGGAGTCATGGTGGAGTCACGGCGGCAGTTTTCAGCTCCTTTTTAAAGAATTCTACAAATATTGCATGCTGAGGATGTTTTTCATGCTGGCACCCGGAGACATCCGCGAAAGCGTTATGCCTGTTGCTGCAGGTGGCTGAACCCACTTTCATAATTAATTACTATCTGATATAGTTCCCCGGCTGAATATCAAATATCGAAAGGTTAAATAATGCGTTACATAAGTACTCGTGGCGGCATAAGCCCCATTTCATTTAAAGATGCCGTTATGATGGGACTGGCTTCGGATGGTGGCTTGCTGCTCCCTGACTCCTACCCGGCAGTCACAAGAGATCAGCTTGAATCATGGCGAAAATTCAGTTATCCGGAATTGGCTTTTGAAATTATTTCCAGATATGTTGAAGATATTCCGGCAGTTGATCTGAAGAGTTTGATCAATCGTTCGTATTCTACATTTAGTCATCCTGATGTGACTCCCATGGTCAAGCAGGACGGTTTGTATATACTTGAACTTTTTCATGGAGTTACTCTGGCTTTTAAAGACGTGGCTCTGCAGTTTCTGGGTAATCTGTTTGAGTACATCCTGGCTGAACGGAATCAGAAACTGAACATTATCGGAGCGACTTCAGGTGATACTGGTAGTGCAGCGATTCATGGTGTTCGTGGAAAAAAGGGAATATCGATATTCATTCTGCATCCGCATGGTAAGACATCCGAGGTTCAGGCGCTCCAGATGACTTCAGTAACCGATGATAATGTTCACAACATTGCCATACGCGGTACATTTGATGATTGTCAGGATATGGTGAAAGAGCTTTTTGGTGATCTTGAATTCAAAGAGAAGTATTCACTGGGTGCGGTAAATTCAATTAACTGGGCAAGGGTTTTAGCGCAGGTTGTCTATTATTTCTATGCCTGGTTGCGCGCAACAGATGAGTCTGATGTTCCGGTTAATTTTGCAGTTCCTACCGGAAATTTTGGCGATATTTTTGCCGGATATGTAGCAAAAAGGATGGGGTTGCCGGTTGGCAAACTTCTTTTGGCGACAAATGAAAATAATATTCTGACCCGCTTCATAAATAATGCTGATTACTCACTCGGAACAGTTGTCTCAACTGCTTCCCCTTCAATGGATATTCAGATTGCCTCTAACTTTGAGCGCTATCTATTTCATCTGTTTGATGAAAATCCTGAAAGGGTTAAAACTGCGTTCACCGAACTCAAAGAGAAGGGGCGTATTTCTTTCTCTCAGGAAGAAATGCTTATTGTTCGAGAAGATTTTTGTTCAGCTTCGGTCAATCATGGAGCCACACTATTGGCTATTCGTAAATTTTTTGATGATACAGCTTATCTTCTAGATCCACACACTGCGGTTGGAGTCAAAGCAGCGCTGGATCTATTGCCGCCTGATTCTGCCAGAATTTGTCTTGCTACCGCTCATCCGGCAAAATTCAGCGAAACCGTTGAGCAGTCTCTGGGTTTCCAGCCACCGGTTCCTGAATCCGTTAAGGAGTTGTACGGGAAACCTACCAGATGTGAAGTTATGGATGCTGATATATCCAAAGTCCGTGAATTTTTCATTTCTCATATCGTGTAACTAATCGACTTTATGTCAGAAAAAGGAAATATAGCCAGAGCCGCAGGAATTCTTGGCAGTGCAACTTTGCTGTCGCGAATTATGGGGATGGCTCGTGATATGGTTGTGTCCCGCCTCTTTGGTGCTGGACTTGCTACCGATGCATTTTTTGCAGCTTTTCAGATACCCAACATGCTGCGGCGATTTTTTGCAGAAGGTGCCCTGACTTCTGCCTTTGTTCCGACATTTTCTGCTACTCTGACTCAAAAGGGCGATGAAAAAGCCCGCGAACTTGCAAATACCTGCTTTACTCTCCTTACCATAGTAATGGCTGTTATTACGCTGGTTGGACTTCTATTATCCCCGTTAATAGTCGGTCTTATGTTTCCAGGTTTCAAGGCAGAACCTGGAAAGTTTGAACTTACAATTCTGCTGAATCGCCTCATGTTTCCGTATATATTCTTTATCAGTCTGGTTGCGCTCTGTATGGGCATTCTCAACACTATTCGTCATTTTTTTACTCCTGCAATTTCAACTGTTTTTTTAAATATATCGATGATTCTGGCTGCTCTCTGTTTGCGCGATTATTTTAATGCGACGATTACTGCACTTGCTGTTGGAGTTTTAATCGGCGGCTTTGTGCAGTTGATCATGCAGTTGCCGGTTCTCTGGAAAAAAGGTTTTTCTCTTAGGCCGAATTTTAACTTCAATACAACTGAAGTCCGCAATATAGCCTTGTTAATGCTGCCAGCGACTTTTGGTGTTGGCGTCTATTATCTGAACATTGCAGTGGGCGCTATTCTCGCATCTTTGCTGCCGCAAGGGAGTGTTTCATTTCTTTATTATGCTCAGCGTCTCTTTGAATTTCCTCAGGGAATATTTACTGTTTCTGTAGCTCAGGCGGTGCTCCCTTCAATGAGCCGACAGGCTGCCGATGGCAATATGGAAGGTATGAAGGAATCGCTCTCATTTGCTCTTCGTTTGACCCTGTTTATTACAATTCCTGCGATGGTTGGATTGATTTTGTGCGCCACCCCGATTATGAGTCTTATATTTATGGGTGGACAGTTTGATTTTCGGCAGGCCACCGGTGCTTCAGAGGCTCTCTGGTATTATTCCCTGGGGCTTTCCTTTGTTGCTATGACTCGTGTTCTGGCACCTGTTTTTTATGCACTTAAAGATACAAAAACTCCGGTTATCACCGCATTTATTGCATTTTTTGTAAACCTTTCCTTGAGTCTGTTATTAATGGGACCACTTAAGCATGGTGGTCTGGCATTGGCTACGACTCTTTCAGCTCTTTGCAATATGCTGATGCTGTTCTGGCTTTTAAGGCGCAGGGTCGGTTCATTTGGAGGAGTTGCAATTATTACTTCTGCTCTGAAGTCTGCAGTAGCGACGGTTCCGATGGGAATTGCCGTCTGGTTCGGTTGTTCTCTTATAGAGTGGTCACAAGCAGGACATAAACTCCTGAAGGGGTCTGTCCTTGGAGGATCAATAGCGTCCGGTTGCTTGATCTACATGGTTACGGTGAAGTTGTTACGATCCGAGGAGGCTATTGAAGCTGTATCACTGTTACGCAGGAAGCTGAAAAGGGGCTAGAAGGTCAATGTACGCTTCTCGTTTTACAACCCGTTATGGTTACGGTCTCGTTTATGCCAATAATGAAGCTGTTGTAAAAGTAGTTATACCGCAGATGAGGCATGTAAATATCGAAGAATCAGATTTCCTGCCGGAGATTGTTCCCTCCGATTTGACTGATTATTCCGCTCACAAGCTTCAAAGCTATTATAGAGGGGAACGAGTCTGTTTTTCCGATATTCCTGTTTGTTTCGGAGTTGTTTCTTCATTCAGGAGAACCATTCTAAATAATATCCGTGGAATTGGCTATGGTGAGGTGTTTACTTACGGTCAGATTGCAAGCAGGTGCGGTTTGCCATCCGCTGTTCGTGCCGTCGGTGGGGCTTTGGCTTCCAATCCTGTTCCCGTTATAGTTCCCTGTCACAGGATTGTTGCATCAAATGGAAAGCTGACAGGTTTTTCTGCACCTGGTGGAAAAGATACGAAGAGAGAACTTTTGCAGTTGGAGGGTGTAAAATTTAAAGGGATACTGGTCGTTACAAAACAGCTAGTTATGAACAGGACTTAAACCTGAAAATAATTATTATTTTTATGTTTAAATTGCTTGACAGCGCAAACCCCTATTTTTACTGGAAACAAATCTAAGTAGTTAATATTGTAGTAAAAGTTCTGTGTATAAAAAAATGGCATTATGGACAAAACACTTGCAAAAATATCACTTTTGAATAACGTCAACACCGTTCTCCACAAGTTATCAACAATTTTTGTGGATAAGAAAAACAACCTAGTAAAAACAGTTAGATTGCCTCGAAAAATTATAATTTCCACATTCTCTCGATTGATTTTGCCTGCTCCCATAATTTGTCCAATTCTTCAAGAGAAGCTTTTTGCATAGGCACTCCTTGACGATCCAACTCATCTTCAAGAAAAGTGAAACGCTTCTGGAATCGGTTAATTGTTTTTCTAAGTGCCTCTTCCGGATTGAGAGATAAAAATCTTCCCAGATTCGCAATTGAAAAGAGTAGATCACCCAGTTCATCCTCCATTCTGGCCTGATCACCTGCTCCCCATGCTTCTTCAAATTCGTGCAACTCCTCCATGACTTTTGCAAATACCTGATCAGCATGCTCCCAGTCAAACCCGACGCGTGAAGCTTTTTCGCTGATTTTATGAGCCTTTAAAAGTGCCGGGAGATGATCCGGAACACCTGATAGAGCAGACTTGCGTTCATCCCCTTTTTCAATTTTTTTGATCTTTTCCCAGTTTTCAATCTGCTGACTGCTATTCATAATCTCCAGATCACCAAAAACGTGTGGATGGCGGTGTATAAGTTTCTTGCATAGCGTAGATATTACATCATCAATATTGAAGCTGCCTGATTCCTCCGCAATGGCTGCGTGAAAAACAGGCTGCAGAAGAAGATCGCCCAGTTCTTCTTTGAGATGAGCTGGTGATTTTTCATCAATTGCTTCAATAACTTCGTAGGTTTCTTCAAGCAGATAGCGGGTGAGGCTTTCATGGGTCTGTTCGGCATCCCACGGGCATCCGCCAGGAGCACGAAGTTTTTTCATGATCTTTACAAGTTCTTCAAAAGAATGACTTTGAGTTGGCATGGCTAATCCTTTAAATTTCAAAAAGTATGGAAGAGTCAGTTAAGCTAATGCAGTTATTGAACTTACCAGATTTTTGCAGGGTTATGATAAGACGAAGCTGTGTGCTGAATTAACGGATAAAAAATCGATCCTTAAGTTCCGAAATTCCAAGAGAGTTCAGCAGATCATTCAGCCGTTCTGATGGACGAAGCCGTGGCAGGTTTTTATATGTGGCAATAATCAATTCATTCTTCATGGAGTGTTCCCATCCAACCAGTTCCGTAACTGTTACCTGATATCCGTGAGCTTCCAATTGAAGGCAACGTAGAACGTTCGTGAGAAGGCTAGCAAATTCACGAGTATGAATAGGATGTCGCCAAATTTCGGTTAGGCTTTTTGAAGCGAGCGCAATGGATTTGTTTTTGCGAAGAACTGCAGCTACTTCCGCCTGGCAACAGGGTACGAGGACAATGTGTCTGGCTTTCTTATGCAGGGCAAAGCGAATAGCGTCGTCTGTTGCGGTATCACAGGCGTGTAGTGCGGTGACAATGTCTACCGTTTCCGGAATGTCTTTGGATGAAGTGGACTCGGCAACAGAAATGTTGTAAAATCTCATCTTGTTAAAGCCCAGTTTGTCTGAAAGAATTCGTGACTTTGCAACAAGTTCATCACGGGTTTCTATACCGATAATCCTGAAGTCTGATTCGAGGTGCTTGAAATAAAGATCGTAAAGAATAAATCCGAGATAAGATTTCCCTGCTCCGTGATCAACCAGCATTAGTCCAGGATGATCACGGCAGATATCGTTTAAAAGAGGCTCGATGAACCGAAACAGGTGGTTAACCTGTTTCAGCTTTCGTCTGCTGTCCTGATTGAGCTTTCCATCTCTTGTAAGAATATGCAGCTTTTTCAGAAGTTCTATCGACTGTCCAGCTATAATATCATGTCCGTCTGTCATATAACCTGTCTGTCAATTGTCAAACATCAATTTGCGCTCAAAGTCCATTGAATGGGTCAGTCGCTGAGCGTCATGCAGCGTAATCATGTCCTGACGATACAGCTGCAACAGATGCATATCAAGTGTTTGCATATGGTACTGTGAAGCTCCATTTTCAATATGTTTTTCGATTTCATCAAGACGCCCCTCACGAATGCACGCCTGAATAGTTGTTGTTGCACGCATTATTTCAACGGCCGGCAGAATATTTTCACCAGTTTTGTCCTTGATCAGGCGGATAGATACTGTCGCAACAAGAATGTCAGCAAGGCGATGTCGCATTATCTCCTGCGATTCCGGTGGAAAATGCCCGATTATTCTGTTGATTGTAGAAACCGCCCCCTGGGTATGCAGGGTAGAAAGTACCAGGTGGCCGGTTTCTGCAGCTTTAATACAGGAGTCGATGGTTTCTTTATCTCTCATTTCACCTACCATAATGACATCTGGATCCATTCTGAGCGCCGCTTTAAGAGCAGACGCAAAGCTGTCGGTATCGATGCCTATTTCCCGCTGAATAATACAGCTTTTTTGAGATGTAAACAAAAATTCAATAGGATCTTCAATGGTTATTATGTTGTAGTTAAAGTTTTCATTTAGATGTCTCAGCATGGATGCGAGGGTAGTTGACTTGCCGTTACCAGTTGGACCGGTTACAAGAATAAGGCCGTTGGGAACCTGAGCAATTTCACCTAAAACCTGCGGCAGATTCAGATCTTCAAAAGTTCCGATAACAGGTGGGATTACCCTCATTACGATGCCGAAATGTCCTTTTTGCCTAAAAATACTGACTCTGAACCGTCCACCGGCCGGGAGTGAATAAGATGCATCACATTCCTTAATATCATTGCTGATTTGTCGCCCGTTATGAGCCAGAACAGTTTCAGCAATAAATTTAGTATCATCAGCCGTTAAAGCTGGCATTTTGGCTCGAACCAATTGTCCTCTTCCTCTGAAAAACGGGGGGTTATCTACCTCAAAGTGGAGATCAGAAACTTTCTTTTGGAATGCAATATCCAGAATCTGATGCAGAATGTTAATATCCATAGTATCCTCCTGAAATAGATGTAATATAATGTTTGTGTGTAAATAGGCTATTTTTCGAAACTTTTTCGATATAGTGCATTGTCAAGTATCGAGCCGGCATATTGAGCAAGCGCTTCCAGCAGATTGATCTGTGGAGGGTAGACCGGTTTTGATCCGAAATCGGCGTAAGTTACCGCGATTACCTTCCCCCTGCTTATCAATGGAACGGCCATTACTTTTGGACTTCGAGGAGCCCCGATTTCTTTGTAAAGCTGGTTTGTCAAAACCGTATCGCTGCGTTGTCCATAATAGATGCGCCCTTTATCTACTACCTCCTGCAGAACTGTATTTCGTTCAAGAGGTAACCGGAACATAAGTGGCGCTGAGAAACCGGAAGATTTTGGAGTGCTGATACCAACAGATTTCTCGGCAATTAACTCGGATTTTGCAACTACAAAAGTCATAGCCCGTTCAAACTGTATTGCTGCAAATTGAAGCAAAGCCAGCGCAATTTCAGGAGGTTCTGAAAGCAATTTCAGTTGATTAAGGGAAGTTATGAAATGTTGACCAACTTCTGGATCCGGAACCGGCAGAATTGACTTAAGAAATGATCCGATTCCTTTTAGAAACGAAATCATCTGGGGTACAAATAAATCGTCATGACAGCGGCGGCATGGTCTGGGAATAATTGACCTGGTTCCTGCCCCGAGTGCGTCCATACTTATGGCTCTCCAGGTTTTGCAGCAGGCGGTAATCAAAATTGAAATCTGTGGATAGGCTGAAAACTTTTGACGAACAAGAGCCAGTGCCTGAACGCCGTCATTATCATGTGGCGTATCAATTACCAAAACAGGGTGAAGGCCTCTTCCCAGAGATTGTTCAATTACGATATCGAGTCCGGCCTCCTCATCAGAGGCAAAAATAAATAAATTATAGTGCTTGCAAACAGTAGTTATTACATGAGAAAGCAGTTCGTTCTGTGTCAGCAGAATAATTGCTGTTACAGGGGGGGCGGGTCCGGATGAAGAAGGGACAGAAATGCCGCTAAGAAAATCAACCAATTGCTCCTGTTGATCTATTGTTGCTTCAGGTAGCGCTTTTGCAACCGCCTGACGATGTTCATCAACTGGATCATAATCTTTAAGTCCAATAAATACGTCAGGAATTTTTCTTGTAATTGTGTCAAGCTCATCAAGTCCAAGTAAGTCCGCAGTTATTTCTGTCCCATTCTGATCAGAGTCCTGAGTGCTTGAAGTGTTTGCGTTTTCTTCGGTAAAGAATATTTTACTGAGTGTGCCATCACGCATTTTCTCGTCATAGATACGAAGAGAATCCATAAGAACGCTTTGCGCGTTAAGCAAAATTTCCTGCTGCAATTTTTCAGGGAAATAGCGGTATTCATCAGATACATATTCTTTTGAAACGTCGAGGGTAAACGTACCACAAGACCAAGTCATTACCTCTACAATAGTCATTTCAATAAGTGTTTCAAGTCCCTTGAAAGCTGTGTCTTTGTCAATAAATCCCTGTTCAATCAGAGTAGCAATTAATGGTTTTCTTTTTCTTCCGGCCTCTTTTTGTTCATTTAGGGCTTTATTTAGAATTTCCTGAGTAATGGCATTCATTTCGATCAAAACTTGACCTATGCGCACGCTATTATTCAGGTGATTTGCGCTGACAAAAAAACCTTCATGGAAAACAAGCTGACTCTCACCTTTTGGACTTTTTAAAAAAAGAATACCGGTTTTGCTCGTCATGTGAAGCATTTGAATAACATCAACCAGGGGAAAGTGTTCAAGGTCACCGTTGAATGACATGCAGAGTCCTCCTAATATGATCAAAGCCTGTTAAGTATAACGTAAAAT
>CAJBRY010000318.1 GCA_903958085.1 uncultured Geobacteraceae bacterium | reverse complement strand
TGTAGACTTTGACCTGCCTTCTATGATGTCGGCAGAGTTCATTTCTGAAACTCTTTGCCAATGGAGAAGGCCTTACCGATACAAGTGGTGACGCTATGATATCCTTTGCCGGATGTATCGTAGATCAGTGGCTGAATTTTCATAATATCCAGATGACCATCCTCACCAAATACATCTTCGCTGCCTTTAACATCGATGATCTCACCTATGAACTGGGTATGCAGACCTATTTCAATGGTATGTAGCAGACGGCATTCCAATACAACTGGAAATTCCTCCGCATATGGTGCGTCAACTAATTCACTCTTCACCGGCGTCAGACCTGTAGCGGTGAACTTGTTGACATCACGGCCTGAGGCAATACCACAGAAATCAGCTTCTGCCATTTTACTCTGGCAAGCAATTCCTACTGTGAATGCTTTACGTTCAACGATACCGTTATAGGAATAGGTTGCTTTGCGAAGAGATACTGCAACGCATGGCGGCTGAGAACAGCAGATGCCACCCCAGGCCGCATTCATAAGGTTTGGCTTGCCATCCTGGTCATACGTTCCGACCATCAGAACCGGTGTTGGGAAGAGTAAGGTTTTTGCTCCAACTGATTTTTTCATTTTGTTATCCTTGTAATCTTATATAGGTCGATTGCCACGTACCATTATTGTTAATATTCGATCAAGCGAAGATGCGAACCGCTGTTTATCTGTTAAGCTGAATGCCGCTGGTCCTCCTTGAACAAGTCCCCCTTCACGAAGTTCCATCATAAGATTCCGCATGGCAAGTATCTCACCCACGTTCTCTTCAGTGTAAAGTTCTCCTCTCGGGTCAATCGCTATACCACCATTAGCGACTATCCTTGCAGCCAGTGGTATGTCAGCAGTAACTACTAAGTCCACAGGTACGGCATGATCTACAATATAATCGTCAGCAACATCGGGGCCGTCAGCTACAACAATTGACTCTACAAGCGCAGTATTGTGTTTGGCGAGAGTTTTATTGGCGACTAAGCAAACAGGTATCTTTAAACGCTCAGAAGCTTTGAACAGGATTTCTTTAATTACTCGAGGACAGGCGTCAGCATCAATCCAGACTTTCATTATTATCCCTGACAGAACTTCATTCTATTGAAACAGTTTCAGTTATTGGCAGTTGGTTGGCAATAATTTCATCAACTCACAGCTGCCAAGCCTTCAAGGATGTCATCTGTAGTTCTGATTTTTGAGTACACAGCCCCCAGTGCAGCCAAGAAAGATCCGTGAACTTGATGAGCCGGGATTATTTCACCGTTAAAGGTAAGATTAGGAGCAGCGCAAGCGTCGTGAGCAATAGTGCAGGTAAATCCCAGATCAAATGCAGCTCTTACTGTGGCATCAACACACATACTGGTCATCATCCCGCAAAATAATATGCTGTCCACTCCGGCACACCGGATTTTTTCCAGCAGATCGGTATCACGGAAACTATTGGGGTAGTGTTTCGTGATAATCGGTTCGTCTGCGAGTGGTGTAACGCTGGGGTAAATATCAAGGCCTGTTGTACCTGGTACGAAAAAGGTTGCGGCAGGTTGGACTGCTATGTGCTGAATATGAATGATCGGCCACGAGGCTTTCCTGAATTCCACAAGTAAACGTGCAGCCGCTCCTGCTGCCTCGACGCTACCTGCCAGCTCCATACGACCGCCGGGAAAATAGTCTTTTTGAATATCGATAAGTATCAGTGCAGTACTCATAGTTCCTCTCTATGTTAATGTATTACTGTATTCTATATTGTGTCAGTCATCTGACTTTACTGGCACTTTTCACATTTTACGGTATCCACAATTGTTAACTCGCATCCGCAGACAGTGCAGGCATTGATCCATTCAGGATGTCCGGCGTTGATTGCCCGCAACTGCGCTTCAAGTCGTTTGACTTCTGCTTCCATCTCATCGTTGTACTGCGATTCAAACATATCTACCTTGAAAGTTTATTTGTCCAGTAGTCACGCTCAAACGGCCAGTAGTCCTTCATTATGTCAACGAGGTCGGACATGCGTAACTTGAACTCTGCACGAAAGCCCTCCTGCTCTGCATAAACCCGTTTATCAATGATGCTTTGACAGAGCTCCCGGCCGAGAGTACGTGCTTTAGTATGGAGGTTTCTTCATCAGGAAACGCCCTGACCACTGCTATGGCAGATCCGACCCCTCGAATGCCTTTCAACTCTGCTGCAACCAGGGAGGGAGTGAAGTGCACGCGCAAGGCTTCATCTGTGGGCGAATACGCGAACCGGAACAGCGACATAGCTGACACCTGCAACACTCTATCAGGCATTTCATGCCGTTGTAAGCTAAGGGCTGCGAGCGGTAGTTTCAGCACCGCAAACGCCCCGCAGTTGCGCGAGCTGACTTTTAAACTCTGTCACAAACAAGGGCGGGAGTATTGAGCCCGAGCAAAGTTTTTAATGCGGGCGAATAGACGAAACGAAACGGCGACAATGCTGCATTCTCAGGCGTACTCGTTTTGCTTATGGTGTGCCCTATATGTGCCCTACAACAAAACAAGGGTCACAGCTAATGCCGTAACCCCTTGTTTTTTATTGGTCGGGGCGACAAGATTTGAACTTGCGACCACTAGACCCCCAGTCTAGTGCGCTACCAGGCTGCGCTACGCCCCGATTAACTCCATACCACCAATTTATCTTGGATTTTTAATATTTAAACTCTTTATTGAGCCTCATAAAACCCTGCCCTGTGGTCGGGGGCAGCGTCCGTTGGCTTTGCCTATAGATTGCCCATCTGGCTACACCTAAACTTGAGTTGTCCCCACAATTCAAGTCGAAAAGAGCAGCAGATTAGAAGTTTCAAAAGTTATCTCACGTTCTATGGCACTGTCAATATCACATTGTTTGGGTGTCGAAGTATCGTTATCGTGCTTTGCGTGGTCCAGTTACCGAAGAGGTGCATAAGCGTATCCAAGTGTTTTCGGGTAGTCTTGGTTGCGAAGTGTTGGAACTGAATGTACAGACGGATCACATGCACTTGTTGGTTAAAATTCTTCCGAAGGTATCAGTGGCGGAATTCATGGGTACTATCAAGAGCCGCACAGCTATTCGGGTGTTCAAGCAAAATCCGTATCTCAAAGAACGCCACTATTGGGGCAACCATTTTTGGGGCGAAGGGTACTTTGTTGATACAGTTGGTCTTGATGCGGAGATGATCCAGCAAGTATGTT
>CAJBRY010000317.1 GCA_903958085.1 uncultured Geobacteraceae bacterium | reverse complement strand
CACACGACCGCTGGTTCCTGGATCGTATTGCTACGCACATTATGGCATTTGAGGGTGATTCGAAAGTTGTGTGGTTTGAAGGGAATTATTCAGAATATGAAGAGGATCGCAAAAAACGGCTCGGTGCAGCAGCTGATATTCCGCACAGGATAAAATATCGCCAGTTGACGAGAGCCTGATTCAGCGCTTCTGCTCCATACTCACTTGCATCAACTCAATAAAGGCCTGTCTGGTATCGAGATCTTCAATAAGCGCAGCCTGCTCTTGAATGGTTTGTTTTTGGAGAGTGGTGAGCGGATAGATTGGTGGAATTTCCTCAGGATTTTCCTGTGAGGCAACTTCTATCCTGCCAGCTTTAAGAACAATTTCTTTAACAACCTCGCTGCCAAGAGAATTGTTGAGTTTTTCCTTCATCATACCTGTCATGAATCGAAGTTCCTGCATCCAAGGAGCACTTGAAACTGCAACGGTAAGAGTACCGTTTTTCATTCTGAGAGGTTGTGCCCGGCATGCAAGCGTAGCTCCAACAACTTCAGACCAAATACGCCATATTTCGGCTTCGCGCAAACGCTCAGCCAAGCCCAGCGTCGTAATACTTTCTTGCACGATCCCAGACAGAGAGCGGGGAAAAGGCATTCTAGGGCGTTTTGTCATTCTGCTTTCTCCTGCGACTCACTGCCCCGCCAATAATCTGACCGGCTACTGATCCGCCCAGAGTTAATGGAATAAAATGCCAGCTGAGTCCTGCTTTTATGCGCAGCAATACAATAAATGGTATCGGCAGATGAATAAGGAAAAACCACGCAAATGAGTATTTTGGAAAGTTTTGCCGAATATATCCACATGGAATACTTATTACTAATGCCAGAATAACCAGACCGACAATTGAGAATGTACCTTGCATGAAACGCTCCTTTGCAGGCATAGTAGAAACCAACTTTGTTTTTGTCAATTAGCATTACTGAGTAATTCAGATTTTATTCAACATAACAAACAGGGAGATTTGAATAGTGATTCAAAATGGTCAGTTACTTGCGGTTTTCAATTCAGCCCATAGGGTAATGAAAGCAGAAGATATTCTCAAGAAGGCCGGGCTGGCAATTCTTCTGATACCTGCACCACGGGCACTTTCAACAGACTGCGGTTTGGCAATTCGCTACAGCAGTGACATTTATGACAGTGTATTTCTGGCTCTTTCATCTGCTAAACTGCTGCCGGCTTCAATATATAGAAAAAATAGTGATTCTCATTATGAAGAGATGTGGACTCCAGAGATTTCTGATCATAAAATCTGAACGTAGATAAATTGACATTGGTCTTCAAAATCCCTGTATATTAAGGACTCCCACTTTCCAATACAGCTTAAAAAACAAATAGTTCTTGACAGCGTAGGCCGCTCGCCTTTATAGTGACCCCCTTTTGGAATAATTCAGCGTTCAGGACAGCATAGAACTACGATGTTTGACAGCCTATCCGACAAATTGGAATCAGTCTTTAAGAAGCTCCGCGGACAGGGAGTTATGACTGAGGATAATATCAAGGAGTCTTTACGAGAAGTTAGACTCGCTCTACTTGAGGCTGATGTTAATTTTAAAGTAGTAAAAGATTTTGTAGAAAACGTCCGAATAAAAGCTATTGGCACTGAAGTTCTTACCAGTCTGTCTCCCGGTCAGCAGGTGATCAGAATCGTTCATGACGAAATGATTGCCATTATGGGGGGTGACGAGGACAATTCACTGGATCTTGCTGCAAAGCCTCCAGTTGCAATCATGATGGTCGGGTTGCAGGGAGCCGGCAAGACTACTACTTGTGGTAAGTTAGGCAATTTCTTAAAAAAACAGAAGCGTCGTCCACTTCTTGTTCCTGCTGACGTTTATAGACCTGCTGCAATTGAACAGTTAAATACTGTTGGGCGTCAGCTTGGTCTTGATGTTTTTTCTTCAACTGCAAATCAGAAACCGCTTGATATTTGCGTTGCTGCTATGAAGTTTGCAGAGTTGAACGGCTTCGATACTGTTATTCTTGACACAGCCGGACGGCATCAGATAGATGATTTTCTGATGAACGAGTTGAGCGAAATCAATTCTGCGGTTCAGCCTCGTGAAATACTCTTTGTTGCTGACGCCATGACCGGTCAGGAAGCTGTGACAATTGCTTGCGGCTTTAATGATCGGCTTGAGATAAGTGGCGTTGTTTTATCAAAACTTGATGGTGACGCCAAGGGTGGCGCAGCTCTTTCAATAAAAGCTGTTACCGGCAAACCAATAAAATTCGTTGGTCTTGGCGAAAAGCTTGATGCTCTCGAAGTTTTCCATCCAGATCGTCTGGTTTCTCGTATTCTCGGCATGGGTGACGTTCTTACCCTCGTTGAAAAAGCACAATCTATTTTTGACGAAAAAGAAACGATCCTTCTTCAACAGAAGCTTAAAATAAGTCAGTTTGATCTTGAAGATTTTCTTGCTCAAATGCAGCAGATGAAGAAACTTGGCTCTCTGGAATCCATCATTGGAATGATTCCTGGTATGGGTAAAATGATGAAGCAGATGAAGGGTGCCCAGCCGACCGAGAATGAAATAAAGCGTATTGAAGCTATTATAAGATCGATGACACCTGGTGAACGCGCCAACCATGGCATCATTAACGGAAGTCGTCGTCTTAGAATTTCAAGAGGAAGCGGTACAACCGTTCAGGAAGTGAATCT
>CAJBRY010000316.1 GCA_903958085.1 uncultured Geobacteraceae bacterium | reverse complement strand
TACAGGAATAACAAACGACGCGTAAAGCATTCCTTTAGAGTGATGACGACGCTGAATATTGACATATTCGACCACTAGAATTGTAATATCCGCAGTGTACCAGACTGACATCCAGAACATGGGAGATGTTGGATTTGGGGATAGAAGGAACATATACATTCGCTCGACATGCCCCAATTCTGAAGCAAGGGAAGCAAACCCGGCAACTGCGGTTACCAGTCCCATGAAAATAACCCGTGATGCGAGCGGGCGGTATTTGTGATGAAAGAACATATTGCCAAAGAAATTTGTAAAAATGCAACCGCCGCTTAGCAGAGCGAAAAATACATACGTTGAAATCTGCAGTCCCCATGGAACAGCGCTGGAAGTGTTAGTCGTCTGACCATGGCCAAACAAAAAGATACTGGCAATTCCTGCTCCACCAATGATCAGTCCTAGAAGGGCCAGATATACGACAATCCCGCCCCGTCCCTGCCTGAATTGCTTAATATAGTCACGTAATCGCTGCTTTTCCGGAACAAAAACGCCATAGATCTGCATATCAGACCCCTTTCACGATCTTCACGAAATTGCCGCGCATGGCAGTAGCTCCCATAAACGGATCAACCGTATACTTCGTAATAAGGTCGTCGTCGGCTATTCCCTGACCATCAGCCCGCTTCATACCCTTGGCATGAACACCGAAACCGTGGTTCATGTAGACTGCGTCATCACGCAACCGCTGGGTAAGCTTAACCTTGATCCTGCCGGAGGCTTTAACACCATCCTGATTTACCAGCATCACGTAATCATCATTCTTCAATCCCAACTCTTTACCTTTTTTCGCATTAACCCAAAGGTAGTTTTCCTTCTGCAAATCTGTAAGCATAAAGTTATTGGTCGTTCTGGAGAATGTGTGCAACGGCGCCCTCCCGAACAGCAACCTAAAATGACCGGCAGGAGCAGTCGGGTGCCTGGTATATTTAGGAACCGGATCAAAACCTTTTTCAGCCAGTTGCTTTGAATACAGTTCTATCTTACCGGAAGGCGTTCCGAACTCTGGTGGACTGTCAGCAGTAATATAAGGTGCACCGCCCTTTTTACTGATTACACCATCCCGTTTAAGCTGGGCGTAATCCACTTCAGCTGCTTCACAGCGCTTGGCGACATAGTCCTCGCCGTCCTTCCATGGAAAAAACTCAGCCAGACCCAGCTTTGTTCCAAGCTCTTTGGTTATCCACCACGACGGCTTGGATTCCCACATCGGCTCAACAGCCGGCTGACGCAAAGCTATTTCAGATTCACCATTGAACTTGCCAACGTTTATGTTGTCGTGTCGTTCCAGATAAGTACACTCAGGTAAAACCACGTCGGAATAATTGATAATATCCATCGGCATTGTGTCAATAGTCACCATCAGATCAAGGTTCTGAATAGCTTTTATTGTTTCCTGCTTGTCAGGAATACTCTTCATCAGGTTGGCGCCATATACGAACCAGGCCTTGACCGGATGCGGCAGTCCGGAAATTGATGCCTGACGGATTGATGTTGTAGTTTGCAACAGTGCGAAGGGATAAGCTTCATCGAGCTTTGCAGCTTCTACATGTTCAGGATATGCAGGAATTCCCGGGTATTCCGGTACTTTTGAACCGGTCGGAAAAAAATATCCACCTTCCCGCCCCCATGTACCAAGCAGTGCGTTAAGAATGGCAATTGCGCGGCAACGCTGCGTATCATCGCCATACCAGGTGGTATACCTCCCGGCGCCTATACAGACGTTAGGAGCATATTTACCCATTTCACGCGCAACATCCACTATCACGTCACTGGCAATTGAGGTCTCATTTTCAGCCCATTGAGGTGTATATTCCTGAACTGCTGCCCTTAGTTCCGTAAGACCGATAGCGTATTTCTCAACGTACTCCTTATCGTACAACCCTTCTTCAATGATGATCCGTATCCAGGCTAAAAGCAGCGCTAAATCAGTTGCCGGCTTGATAGGCAGCCATCTTTCAGCTTTGGAGGCAATGTTTGACAGCCGTGGATCTACAACGGTCAGTTTTGCACCGCTGGAAAAACCTTTCACAATATCCTGCACCTGGCTGTTGTGGGCGTTTTCCCCCAGATGCGAGCCGATAAGAACAATATATTTGCTTTTGCTGAAATCATAATATTCAGGTGAACCTACGTCAGAACCAAAAGTCAGCACAAAACCGATATCACGCGGCCCTCTACACTGGGCAAAAGAAGGAGCCGCTGCCAAAGTGCTGCCGCAGGCGTGCAACAGATGTTTCCAAAATGAAGCACCTGTACCATGGTAGATAAGCGCCAAGGATTCCGGCCCGTATTTATCTTTGATTACTTTCATCTTTTGGGCGATCAAGGCCAACGCCTCATCCCAGGTAGCACGCTTCCACACAGGTTCGCCACGCTTGCCGATGTTTATCATCGGGTATTTGAGACGATCCGGATCATACAGTGCACCCAAAGCGGCATTACCCCTCCCGCACAAGCGGCCTCTGCCACGCAGACTCAAAGGGTTGCCATCAACCTTTACGACCTTGTTATTTTCTACTTTGGCAATAAGCCCGCAATTCCAGAAACAGAGTTCACAAAAGGTTGGAATCTGCTTCATCTCTTTCTGGCTTGCCTCTTCGGCCCATGAAAGAAACTTTTGCGGAAGAGTCGCAGCGGCGGCAATGCCC
>CAJBRY010000315.1 GCA_903958085.1 uncultured Geobacteraceae bacterium | reverse complement strand
CATACCGCTACTGAACCGTGCGGCAACAGGTCTGAAGTATATGAGAGAAAATATTCCGGAAGTCGCTGACAGTACGACAAGCCTGTCAGAATACGGGGTTACCTGTGAACTCCGGCTCCTTCAGACGAAACTGGCGTCTGCCTTCAGTTCACATTTCTGCCTGGACCTCTGTGATGACAACCTGACTGCAAGTGAACAGTCGGAAAGAGCTTTGTTGATTTCAGACAGGTATTCATCTGATTTATGGAATCTGGAAGGGGTGGACGGGTGAATATTCAGCGCAAGCCGGAATGGCTGCGAAAAAAAATAAATCCGGGCGAGCAGGGAGAGATGCGGCAGCTTTTGGGTGAACTGCAACTGAATACCGTTTGTCAACAGGCACTCTGCCCAAACATTTCGGAATGTTTTTCCTGCGGTCAGGCCACCTTCCTTATTCTGGGGAAGAATTGCACCCGCCTCTGCTCATTCTGTAATGTGGAAAAAACAGCTCCATTGCCTGTTGATTCAGGAGAGCCTGCAAGGGTAGCCGAGGCTGTCGCCCACCTGAAACTCTCCCACGTGGTTATAACCAGTCCTACCCGTGATGATCTTGCTGATGGCGGAGCTACACTTTACTCAAAGACCGTTGCTGAGATTCGTTCTGCCTCCCCTTTAACAAGAATCGAACTATTGATACCCGATTTTCAGGGGAGCATCTCGAGCTTGGAAGCAGTAGTCAGTTCACATCCAGACATTATCGCTCACAACGTTGAAACTGTACCACGATTGTATCAGATTCGCAGTGGAGCCGATTACTACCGTTCGCTTGAGGTGTTGCGCATATGTGCTGAACTGGCACCGGAGATTCATACTAAATCGGGGGTTATGCTCGGGATGGGAGAGTCAGAAGAGGAGCTGCTTCAGGTTTTCAATAATCTGCGCGAGGTTGGCTGTGCCTATCTAAGCATAGGTCAATATCTGGCCCCCAGCCGCAAGCATTATCAGGTTCAGGAATATATCGCACCGAAGCGCTTTGAATCGCTGCGGCAGCAAGCGCTGGAGAAGGGCTTCAGTCATGTGGAAAGCGGCCCATATGTACGGAGCTCGTACCATGCCGCGAAGTATCTGCAATAATCTAAATCAGCCCTGAGTCAATATATTAATCAGTTTTTCAGACATTTATGACCATGTCCGGTATATACTTCCCGCAAATTTCCTTCCCGAATAACCCGCTCGAATACACCACCTGCATTGCCGTCACAATTTCCAACAACCTGAAAATCCGCAGATTTACCGACCACCAGTGAACCGCATACTTCAGATAGGGCAAGAGCCGCTGCGCCGCCGCTAGTCACCATGCGAAAAATGTCTTGTTCTGACAGGTCCTTTGAATATGTATCAAGGGCAAAACGGAGTTCATCCCAGATTGAAAGAGAATTGTTGCTGGCCAGAGAGTCAGTGCCAAGCGCCAGAGGAATACCCGCCTTCTTGAACAGGGCTACCGGTGCACGTCCGACATCCAGAATGTCGTTACTGCGGGGGCAGAGGGCGATATGTACGCCGCGTTCCTTCAGAATAGTGACATCGGTAGCTGAAACATGGACACAGTGCACCGCAATGGTATTCGGCGTAAACAGTCCATAACGGTCAAACAGTTCAGTAGAACTGCATCGGTGAGCTTTTCCAAGAAAGCGTTCCCAGCCGACAAACGGATAAAAATCAGAGGCAAAATCACCGCTGCCGTCGAAAACAAAATCTGCCTCGGCCTGTGATTCAGAAAGATGAATTGCAAGCGGTATATTTCTGGAAGCAGCAGTAGAACGAATTGCCGCCAGATGTTCCTCGTTGATTGTGTAAGGTGAGTGCGGCGAAAGTCCGGCTGACAGCGTGGGCGTTGACGAAGATTGGACTGCTGCAGCAGCGGAAGAGAGCTTATTGCTGAAATGCCCCGGTTCCTGCCCCAATACCTCGAAATATAGCCGCCCTCCAATATTTGATTCTCTGTAATGTTCCAGCATCGCCGGATTGCTGATAATTTCGCCTATAGTAGTTGTGCCTGATTCCAAGCACATCCGTATTCCTTCATGAATTGAAGGTGGATAGTCTGCAGGGGTGAGACTTCGCGAAATCTTTATCAACTGGATGATCCAGTCAGTGAATTTGCGAGGATAGTAATCAACTGACGACCGAAGTTTCCAGGAGGGAAAATGAGTCAGTTCGAGGTGCGTGTGTGCATTTACAAAACCTGGAATAATTGCAGAGCCGGGAAAGTCGATCACAGAAGCAGAGTGCCTGCTTCGTAATTCCGCAAGAGTACCGGTTTCGATAATAATTCCGTCTCGAACGAACAATGCCCCGCCGTCAACGGGCGAGGCATCGGGATTTATCAGCCAGGATGCAGAATAGATCGTCTCTACGGACATTTAGCACCTCAAATAGCAGAATTTAATCAGGCCGAAGCAGGCATCCTTCCCCTTGAAGTTGTCTTCCTGCCAGGAGCAAGAACTGCGGCAAGCGCTTTGCCGCTCTTCTTTTCGGTTGCTGGAGGGGGAGTCGGCGGCGGATACTTTACCAAAGCGAGCTTAAGTGCTTCTTCAACTTCGGAGACTGCGACTATTTTGACCTTTTTTAATATCTCCGGCTGAATATCTTCAAGATCCTTCCTGTTCTGTTCAGGAATTATAACCAGACGCATTCTGGAGCGTACTGCGGCCAGAATTTTCTCCTTGAGGCCGCCAATGGGAAGCACTTTGCCGCGCAAAGTCACCTCCCCAGTCATGGCAACGTCTTTCTTCACAGGAATGTGGCAGAGTATCGATACAAGCGCCACCGTCATAGCGACGCCTGCCGAAGGGCCATCCTTTGGAATTGCACCGGCCGGGACATGGACATGAATTTCATTATCCTGAAAAACTTCAGGATTCAGATTCAGAGCGGCGGAGTGAGCACGAATGTAGGAATGAGCCGCCTGAACAGACTCCTTCATTACGTCTCCCAACTGTCCGGTCAGGGTTAATGCGGATTTTCCAGACATCAAACTCGCTTCAATATGAAGAATCTCTCCGCCGACAGGTGTCCAGGCCAGGCCGTTAACTACGCCAATCTCATTATTTTCGAGATCCTCTTCACGAATATACTTGGCAGCACCAAGGTATGTGTGCAGAGCCTTAGGTGTGATCTTTACCAGACGGCTGTTCCCTTCAGCAACCTTTCTGGCAACCTTTCGGCAAACTTTGCCAATTTCACGTTCAAGATTTCTCAGTCCGGCTTCGCGGGTGTATTTTGATATTATCTCGATGATAGACTCGTCATCAAAACTGATATGTTTGGATTTTAATCCGTTTTCCTTGATCTGGCGCGGGACCAGGTAGCGTTTGGCTATCTCCAGCTTTTCCTCTTCCGTATAGCCGGCGAGATTGATGACTTCCATCCTGTCGCGAAGCGCTGAGGGAATCGAATCCATCTGGTTGGCAGTTGCTACAAACATGACATTAGACAGGTCAAAAGCCTGATTGATATAATGATCCGAGAAGGAGTGATTCTGCTCAGGGTCCAGCACCTCAAGGAGTGCTGATGAGGGATCTCCCTTGTAGTCATACCCAAGCTTGTCCAGTTCATCCAGCATGAATACTGGGTTGTTGGAACCTGCCTGTTTAAGTCCCTGCAGGATACGTCCCGGCAGAGCACCGATATAGGTTCGTCGATGGCCGCGAATTTCAGCCTCATCACGAACTCCACCCAGAGAAATACGTACAAACTTTCGATTCATCGCACGTGCAATAGATTTGCCCAGTGAAGTTTTACCTACTCCAGGAGGGCCAACAAAACAGAGAATCGGCCCCTTCATTTTCTTTTTCAGTTTGCGCACTGCCAGGAACTCCAGAATTCGTTCCTTGATTTTTTCCAGATAATAGTGGTCATCATCCAGTATTTTTGCGGCTCTTACGATATCCAGACTGTCGCGGGTTGACTTGCTCCAGGGCAGCTCAACCATCCAGTCGAGGTACGTCCTGACAATATTTGCCTCACCACCGTCGGGATGCATATTTTCCAGGCGGTTCAACTGCTTGAGAGCCTCTTTCTGTACAGCCTCCGGCATTTTGGCGGACTCTATCGCCTTTCTGATTTCAGCCAGTTCCTCTTTTCCTTCATTATCGCCAAGCTCGCTTTGGATGGCTTTCATCTGCTCGCGAAGGTAATATTCCTTGTGGTTTTTGCCCATTTCTTCGCGCGCGGCGTTCTGGATTTTGGCCTGAACGCTCAACAACTCAACTTCGCGGTTCAGAAATTCGTTTACTTTGGTAAGTCGGAGAATAGGATCATTGATTTCAAGCAGTGTCTGGGCATCCGCAACTTTGAGGCCAAGATTACTGGAGATCAGATCGGACATACTGCCAGGATCCTGTATATTTTCCAGAATAACCATCACTTCAGGCGAAACCTGCTTGCCAAGTTCCATTACTTTAGTCAACTGCTCGCGCACCGTGCGCATAAGCGCCTCAGTTTCAAGAGTAATGTCCACAACAGTCGTGTCATGCTGCCGTTCAGCCCTGACAGTATAAAACGGCTTATCCGAAATAAACTCCGTAATGCGGGCCTTTGCAAGACCCTGGACAAGAATCTTGACGCGACCATCCGGAAGTTTAAGCATCCGCATGATCATTGCGACCGTACCGACTTCATAAATTTTGTCAGCCGGCGGGTCTTCATCACCAACATCGTGCTGTGTGCAGAGCAGAATCATCCTATCGCCGGCCAGAGCGCTGTCAACAGCCTTTACTGACATTTCCCGCCCCACAAAAAGCGGAATAATCATAAACGGGTATACGACAACATCCCGTATCGGCAGCAACGGCAGTAAATCAGGTATTTTCAGTTCTTCCGAATTCTGCTCGACATCAGTTTCTATCTCAATCAATCTAAATCTCCTTAATCGGCAACGACCGCTCGCTGCTTTTTGGACATATTACCCGTAAAACCCCCCGGCGATACTCGGCACTGATTGCCACGGGATCAATATTCACCGGTATATGTACTGCGTGGCAAAAACGGCCATGGCTCCGTTCAACACAAATAAATTTACCTTCACTCTGCTCTCTGGGTTTTGTAGCCTCAAGGACCAAGGTCATACCGCTCATTTTCAGGGAGATTGCATCAAGACTCATTCCGGGGAGATCGAACTCAATGACGATGTCATGGCATGTTTCATACATGTCCATTCTAGGGCGAATCTCACTGTCATCAAAGGAATCATGAAGCTCAAGGGCATGCAGCAAACAGCGCATTTCACCGACATGGCGACTGAAAATTTCCTGGGCAAACGGTTTTCTACCTGAAAAACGCGACATTTGCTCACCTGAAAAAAGCGTTTGTGTGCCTGAATGGCAAACACTCTGCGAAAGTAATCATTACGTCTGACAAAGTCAAGGCGGACATGTTCCAGATACCGTATTCAAAAAGGATTATCGTTAGAAAGTTCGAGTTCGCTAGAAAATAACCGTTTTTGAAGGTAAAATACTTTGTCAGAGGCGTGGCATTCAAATAACAATTTGACTTTGACTATACTATGCAATACATAGAAGCGTTTATTTGACAGCTACTAAGCGGAAGATGGAGAACAGATCATGGAAAAATGGTCCATCAGTGAATCTGCCAAGATTTACAACATCGACAACTGGGGTTCTGATCTTTTCTCGATCAATAAAAAGGGGAACATCTGCGTTCACCCTTCGTCAAATTCCAAGCACGCGATTGATCTCCGGGCTTTGGTTGATGATCTTATCAAGCGCAAGATCAAGCCGCCGATTCTGCTCCGCTTCATGGACGTCCTGCAGGGGCGCATTGCTTCTATCAACCGTGTATTTAAAAACGCTATTCAGGAAAATGATTACCCGGCTAAATACCAGACCTTCTACCCAATTAAGGTAAACCAGCAACGACAGGTTGTTGAAGCTATTGCCGGTTACGGTAAACGATATAATATAGGCCTTGAGGTCGGTTCCAAGCCTGAACTGGTGGCAGGTATCTCTATCTCCAGTGGCAACAATCTGCCAATCATCTGCAACGGCTACAAAGATGCCGAATATATCGAAACGGTGCTTTATGCTACCAAAATAGGTTTTGATATCACACTGGTGGTGGAAAAACTGTTCGAGCTGGAAAAAATCATCGAAATCTCCAAACGAACGGGCATTACTCCGAAGCTCGGAATAAGAGTCAAGCTCTCTTCCAAAGGTACCGGCAAATGGGCTACATCGGGGGGCGAAGATGCCAAATTCGGTCTCCGAATGTCTGAAATTATTGCTGCTATCAGAATGCTGAATGATAAGGGAATGCTGGATTCGGTCAAGCTGCTGCACTCGCACATCGGCAGTCAGATAACCAAGATTGACAAGATAAAGACTGCGTTGATCGAAGTTGCACGCGTCTACACGGAGATGCGGAAACTGGGGGTCGGAATTGAGTATCTGGATATCGGTGGTGGTTTGGGAGTTGATTACGACGGCTCAAAATCGAGCTATTTCTCCAGCGTCAACTACACCATTGAGGAATATGCCAATGATGTCATCTACCAGATCAAGAATATCTGCGACGAAGCCGGTGTGGAATGCCCCAACATCATCTCCGAATCTGGGCGCGCCACAGTTGCCCACTATTCCGTCCTGATTACAAATGTCCTCAATACCAACACCCAGCATTTGATGCCGGATTTTGAGGATATTCTTGAGCAGTCCGAAAAGGTCGCACCGACTGTCAAGAAACTGATGGATATCTACAAGAGCATTGACCGTTATTCGTTGCGCGAGGATTATCACGATACGCTGCAACTTATCAATGAAGCGGTCAGCCTCTTTAATCTGGGGTATCTGACTCTGAACGACCGCGCCATTGCAGAATGGCTATATTCAAAAATCATAAAGAAAATCAACAGCATTGTAGAAAAAATTAAGCCGATTCCGGAGGAGTTACAAAACTTTCAGCTCTCCATGCGGCAGACCTACTTTGCAAATTTCTCACTGTTCCAGTCAATTCCGGATTCATGGGCAATCGACCAGCTGTTTCCTATCATGCCGCTGCAGCGCCTGAATCAAAAGCCGGATGTGATTGCGTCTATCGCAGATATTACATGTGATTCTGACGGGGAAATTACCAGTTTTGTCGGCGAAAACGGGCGGGCAAAATACCTGCCGCTGCATAAAATCAAGAAGGATGAAGATTATTACATTGGTTTCTTTCTTATCGGCGCTTATCAGGAAATTCTGGGCGACCTGCATAACCTGTTCGGCGACACCAACGCCGTTCATATTACTTTCAACAAAAAAACCGGTTACATGATCGACACTGTAATCAACGGTGATGCTACATGGGAAACGTTGAAATATGTCCAGTATAAGGGGCCGGAAATATTGAAGAATGTTCGCGACAATCTTGAGAAAAGCGTGGCCTCACGGAAGATTTCTATTGAGGAAAGCAGCCATTTCATAGAACTGCTGGACAAAACACTGCTGGGATATACTTATCTGGGGGAATGATACTATGAGCAAAGTTTTGATAATAGGCGCCGGAGGCGTCGGACAGGTTGTCACCCACAAATGCGCTCAACGCCGCGACATTTTCAGCGAGATCACTCTTGCTTCACGCACCAAATCCAAGTGCGACGCGATTGCTGCCCAGTTGAGCAACAGCATCAAGACCGCCCGGGTCGATGCCGACAATGTGCCGGAACTGGTGACGCTGATCAGGCAGGTACAGCCAAGACTGGTAATCAACGTGGCGCTTCCTTATCAGGACCTGACCATTATGGATGCCTGCCTGGAAACCGGTGTTGATTATCTGGATACTGCCAACTATGAACCGCTTGATACGGCCAAGTTTGAATACTCATGGCAATGGGCCTACCAGGCACGCTTTAAAGAAAAAGGATTGATGGCTCTCTTGGGTTCCGGCTTCGATCCTGGCGTCACGAATGTTTATACTGCTCTTGCCGCAAAAAAATATCTGGACGTAGTTGAAGAGATCGACATTATCGACGCGAACGCCGGTTCACACGGTCAACCCTTCGCAACGAACTTCAACCCGGAAATCAACATCCGCGAAGTTACTGCTACCTGCCGCCATTGGGAAAACGGCGCCTTTGTCGAGTCACCGGCACTTTCAACCAAAAAGGTATTCGACTTCCCTGAAGGAATCGGCCCGATGAACTGCTACCGCCTCTACCACGAGGAGATGGAATCGCTGGTCAAGCACATTCCGTCTATAAGAAAAGCCCAGTTCTGGATGACCTTTTCCGACAACTACCTGAAACATCTGGAGGTATTGCAAAATGTCGGTATGACCCGTATTGATGAAGTGGAGTTCAACGGTCAGAAAATCGTGCCTATCCAGTTTCTCAAGGCGCTACTTCCGGATCCGGGCTCCCTTGGGCCGTTGACAAAGGGGAAAACCTGCATCGGCGTAATAGCGCGCGGAACGAAAGATGGTAAGCCTAAACAGGTTTACATCTACAATATCTGCGACCATGAGGCCTGTTACAAGGAAGTTCAGTCACAGGCAATTAGCTACACAACCGGAGTACCTGCAGTTGTGGGTGCGATAATGATGCTGACCGGCAAGTGGCATGACGCCGGAGTCTGGAATATGGAGCAATTTGATCCTGAGTTGTTTCTGGAGGAGTTGGGGCCAATGGGTTTGCCGACGATAGTTGTTGACGGTGGTGACTGGCCGAAGCTGTAGATGCTTTAAATCAGGTTTGAGCTTATTTCCCCCGAAAGTACCGATAATAATTTAGGACTTCCGGGGGGATTTTTTCTATGTAAAATACGCAAACTGTTTACAATCCGGTAATTTCTCTCTCTTTCGGGTACTCTATCATAATACCGAAGAGGATTTCCCTTTTTTCTCCGGTCTGAAGCGGCATCTTCCAAATAACCGTGCCGTCACTCTTTATTTCTTCCGGCTTGACAGATGGTTCATCCAGAGAAACCTTAATCTCTTCATCTGCAGCAACCGGTAATTGATCCCGCAGAGTTAAAGTCATTGGTTCTTTTCGGAAGTTGCCAAGCTCAATACGATAGCGGTAGCTTACGCGGTTTTTACTGAAAATTCCGGCTTCCTTATGCTGTTTCAACTCTTCTCTCTTAACTGTTACCTGATCGTCGTTACCAAAGAAAAGATCAAACTTCTCACCAGAAGCAACTTTTTTCAATTGTGAGCTTCCTGTATAACGATTGCCGACAAACGTATTGATCTTGCCCGGCAGAAGTGGATAAGCAGTGCGGTTGGTCATCTCTGACTTCAGAAAAACCGAGGGAGAAAGCTTTGGCACAGTCAAGTATTCAATGTTGACCGGGAATTGTTCAATGGCAACGACAGTGCCGTGGCGCCCACCATCTGAAGGGATGTCAAGCCTTTGAGGGACATGAAAGGATACAGAAGTCTGTTCGTTTCCTATCAGTGAGGTAGCAAATGTTACGGGAGTATCTTGCAGAATTACAGCTTCCTCCTGTTCTGCGGCATCAAACTGAACCCGGCCTGCTTTTTTAGCCTTGGCATACGGAGCAGGGGCGGCCATCAGCATCTCAGACCTCATAGGCTGAGGACGATACAAAGATACGTTCCATTGGTAAAGTTCTGGTGGAGCGCCACCTACAGCCGGGCGGGCGGTAGAGAGAGTAACATCAACATTATTCCAATCCTCTCCGGTCTGTTGACGCATCATCGCCTGAAAGGTAAGGGCAGCCGTTTTCATATCATTAGCCAGCCGGACATCATATGCGGGTTCCCAGCCAGCTTGTGAAATCATTGAGACCAGTTCCAAAGTTAGAGTCCCTTCGCGAGCAACCTCTACAGAGACTTCAACCATTTTAGTCTCCTTACGCCCGGAACCTGAAACTTCATTCTGCTGACGCCGCAACGCATCGATTTTGTCTTTAAGAGTTCTTTTTTCAGAATCTATCTCTCGGTTCTGTTCTTCTGCTTTGGTAACACCGGAACCGACAAAGTTGGAAGCATCAAGCAGCTCCGAAGTCGACGGTCTGGCGATGGCAAGCTCTTTGGAAATACGGTCACCCCAAGCTACGCGAATGGACTCCAGAAAGGCCTTTTGTGCTGCGACCCCTGATTTCCTTGCGTCCAAAGCGGCAGAGACTTTCTCAAGGCTGCGGATTTCGTCCTGAATTTCCTGAAATCTCTTTTCACCACTCTGTGCCAGAAATGCCCGCTTTATTTCCAGCCCCCCAATGGTAACGGCTGCTGTGCCTTTACCATCTACCCGGATGGAATCATCCAATACAAGCGGAGGCATTCCTTCAAAAGCGATCAGATAACTGCCTGGCTTCAGATTGATAGTCGTAGTGCGGGTTGTCTGGGCGCGGTCGGCGAAGATAGTTACGGAGGTGATATGCGAAGATGTAGCAATCCTTTTAATATCTGCGGAGAAGGCCACTGCCGGTAACTGGAAAACAAGTATAAGAATGACAAAGCGCAGGATTATCATGGCAAAGCTCCTTGAGGTCTGAATTTCTATCGACGTCCTTTCGATGATGGGGCTGATCGGTCACTCTGCTTTCTGCCCCCAGTCGGAGGTGATGAGCGTTTAGCAGCGGCGGCTGGCCGCTCACCTTTAACAGCATCTTTTGCCACAGACGGGCGATATTTTCTGGCCGCCTCTTTTGCAGCGGAGGAGCGACCGGTTTTTGCGGCCTCATTTATTGCCGGACGGGCACTTTTTGAACTTTTTATCGCTGCAGGCTGTTCACTCTTGACAGCAGCCTTTGCTGCTGTCGGACGTGCGACCCGAGTCTGGCTTCTTTTTACAAAAGGTGTCTTTGCCGGCCGGTCTTTCTGCGGCTTTGCAATGCTTACGACAATGCAACGATCAATAAGCCAGGTGCCGTCCAATGTTTCCACGACCTCTTTAAGATCTACTTCAGACAGCATCCTGACATATCCGCAACGTTTAAACTCTCCAGTATCCTGATCAACGATCAGGTGTACCGAGGTAACAACACCCATCACTTCAAAAAGTTTGCGGAGATCTTCTTCTGTTGCCTGCTCTGAAATATGTCCGACATAAAGTTCTTTTGCCATTATAATATATCCCTTGTTTATTAAATATTTATACTAACCTAGCAACAGCTTCCAACAGGAGATCAGAACCGATCCCGACCTGGCTGCAGATCGTCAGCAGTTCTTGAGGTATAGGCGCAACGACAATCATTGCACCGAATTCTGGCCTATCAACTTTCGTACGGAAAGAGTGAAGAGCAAAACCCGAATATTCCGGTAAATCCCCGCCCCCGTAACGCTTGTCGCCTACAACCGGATGTCCTATAGATGACAGATGGCGACGAATCTGATGCATCCGCCCGCTTATCGGGGTGACCGCCAGCAGGGAACTATTATTGCCCTGAAGCAAAATACGATAGCGAGTCTCCGATTCTTTATCGTCAAGTGGTTCGGTGATAATACCACTTTTATCCGGAATCCCTAAAACTAACGCCAGGTAAAGTTTATCAAGGCCGGCCTCTTTTACCTGTCGCCCGTATATGCCGGCAGAACTGGAGCTTTTTGCGAGGATCACCGTTCCAGATGTGCCACGATCAAGGCGATTGACCGGATACAGCTTGCATGAAGTTTCGCGGAGGGTCATGTAAGCCTGTCCAGCATCCACCAGGTTATCTTCATGTTCTGCTGTGCGATGCATCGGAAGACCTGGGGGCTTATTCACCACAGCAATCTGGGCATCTTCGTACAGAATATCAAGCTGAGGTCTGGCAGTCGTCATGAAACTGATTGAGCTGCCGCTCTCTTTAAGAGTGATTTCGTCGCTATTGGCAAGAAGTGTATCGGCATGCGCTGTCGAGCCATTAAGCTTTACCGCACCGTTCTTTATCAGTTTGCGCGCATAGCCAAACGGCGATGAAGGCATCAAGGTACGCAGGTAACTTTCAAGTCGGCGGCAATGATCCTGGCGGGTTATGGTTAGAGTCAACATGACGGGAGAGTGACAATCAATTCATGAAAATCCGGCGATCCAGCATCAGATGTTTAAGTGAACGGTCATAAGTCCGCTCTCCTGCCGGTGTAAAAAAGCAGGCAGTAGCTTCCCCTTTGCCACGATGATAGGCCACACATTGACAACAGTTGCCTTTGCGAGAACAGTCAGGGGTATAGGTGCATTTACAGTTATCCTTTCCGGTTGCGGAACATGACATTTGGGCCTCCATTCGGCAAAACTAAACAACCAGACGATCGTCCTTGTAGCCTGCATTAACCTCTAACGCCTCATTCATGGCGCGAATAGCGACCTCAAGCTGGCTGTCATCCGGTTCCCTCGTAGTCAGTCGCTGTAAAGCCAACCCCGGAGCAATAACCATTTTGACAAGCGGATGGCTGCCATTCTTGGCGCTCCACTTAAGAAACTCGTAAGAGATGCCGGCAATCATCGGCAGGAGAACGATTCGCGAGCCGGCTTTGAGGTAAAACGGCCAGAACTTTGGAATCAGGGAAAAGACCGCAATACTTACTAGCATGACAATCAGCAGGAAGCTCGTACCGCAGCGAGGGTGGAGACGGCTGTACGGACGTACGTTCTCTATAGTCAGCTCGACTCCGTCTTCAAATGCGAAAATTGATTTATGCTCGGCACCATGATACTGAAAAACCCGTTGAATGTCCTCCATCCGGGAGATTGCCCAGAT
>CAJBRY010000314.1 GCA_903958085.1 uncultured Geobacteraceae bacterium | reverse complement strand
GAGCATCATACAGGAGGAAGGTAACCAATGAACACCATCGATTTTCTGGAATTTGAACAAATGAAGAAGAACGTTGTCCCTTTCAAAGTCGGGGATACAGTAAAGGTACATGTAAAAATTGTTGAGGGTGATAAACAGCGAATTCAGGCTTATCAGGGCGTTTGTATTGCCCGTCAGAAAGGTGGAGTCCGCGAAACATTTACTGTTCGCAAAATTTCAAATGGTATCGGAGTGGAAAGAACTTTTCCGCTACATTCGCCAAATGTTGAGAATATTGAAATAATGGTTCGTGGACATGTTCGTCGTGCCAAGCTTTATTATCTGCGCAAACTACGTGGTAAAGCAGCAAGGATTCGCGAGAAAAAATACGTTCCTGTTGCCAAATAACTTACAAAAAACCCCGCTTCAGCGGGGTTTTTTATTTCAGGATATTTATGACAAATCAAGGCGAACTCTTTACTACCTCTCCAGTTGACATGCTTATGTATGAAAAAGCTGTTTATAAATGTGGATATTCAAATATTGCAGGAATTGATGAGGCTGGGAGAGGTCCTCTTGCCGGCCCGGTAATGGCAGCTGCCGTAATTTTGCGTAGAGATATTTTAATCAGCGGTGTTGATGATTCAAAAAAACTGGGCCCAGATAAGCGAGACAAGCTATTTGATATCATTATGTCTCAAGCACTTTCTGTCGGTGTTGGCGTAGTAAGTCCGTCTGAGATCGATGAAATTAACATTCTGCAGGCCACTAGACGAGCTATGTTATATGCAGTACAAAACCTTTCAAGAGAACCAGACTACTTATTGATAGACGGAATAACCACTATTCAAAGTTTACTCACACAGAAGACTATTAAAAAAGGCGACTCCTTAAGTCTTTCAATAGCCGCAGCTTCAATTATTGCAAAGGTGACCCGCGACCGATATATGATTGATATGGATTCAAAATTTCCAGGCTATGGCTTCGCCAAGCACAAGGGGTATGGGAGTGCTGCTCACCTTGAGGCGATCAGAAAGCTTGGACCTTCAGCCATTCATCGTCTTACTTTTGGCGGAGTTAAGGAGCATGTAGTTTGTACATCTTTGTAATCACATTTCTTTTGCTCTATGGCGGAATGCATTTCTACGCTTATCTGAAAGTATGTAATGCGTTTATGCTCCGTTTTTACTCTAAATGTGTTTTGAGTTTGTGGATGGTCATTATGACCATTTCGCCATTTATTGTTCGTACCGCTGAACATCTCTGGGTGAAGCCAGCCTTGTATTTTGCGTGGCCAAGTTTTATCTGGATGGGTTTCATATTTATCTTTGCTTCTGTTTTGCTCATTTCAGACATCTTTTACTGCTGCTATCGCCTTGTAGCCCGGTATGTATTAAAATTTTTACCTTGTAATTTCTCTACCCCTACAGCTTCCAGAATTGCTTTATTTCTGTCTGCAACAATTTGTGCTTACGCATTTTTTGAAGCAGACAGATTCCAGACTGAACATGTTGTCATCAGATCACCAAAAATTCAAACTCAAGACTCAAAAATCAGAATTGTGCAGATATCAGATGTACATATCGGTCTCCTGATGAGAGAAAAGAGATTGAAAAAGGTAATTGAGATAATAAAGGAAGCCAAGCCCGACATTGTTGTTTCTACAGGTGATTTGATTGATGGCAGACTGAACAAAGATGCCGCTATGATTTTCGGTGTCAACCCTCTTGCGGCTTTGATGGCATCAATTCCAGCGCCATCTGGAAAATTTGCAGCAGTTGGAAATCATGAAATATATGCTGGATTGGCGCAATCACTTGAATTCACAAAAGCTGCCGGTTTTACCACGCTGCAGGATAAATCAATAATACTTAAGAACGGCATAACGATTACCGGCTTTGATGATAGATCTGTGAACCAGATCACTCCGCCAGTTGCCGAAAAAGAGATGAATCTGATTAATAAGGTTTCAAAGGATTCCTTCCATTTACTACTTAAACACCGTCCCGATATCCTTCCGCAAAGTGATGGCAGTTTTGATTTGCAACTATCAGGTCATGTTCATAACGGACAGATTTTCCCTTTCAACTATCTCGTTAAATATGTTCACCCTATCCCTTGCGGTACTACAAGAACGATAAACGGGTCACAAATTCATGTTTCCAGAGGTACTGGCACCTGGGGGCCCCCAATGCGACTGCTTGCTCCACCCGAAGTGACCATTATTGACTTAATCCCTTTGTAATACTGCAATCGAAAAGTAGAATTTTATAAAATCTATTTAAAAATCAATAAAAATACGTTATAACTTCACCTAATTTCAAATTTCACAGGATTACTTATGGACTCCTCGTTAAATTCTGTCGACGTTAACTCGCCGGAAACCGGTAAAATTTCTTCTCTGCTGCTAAAAGAGGGTGTGATATCAGAAAAGCAGTTTGCATACGCTGTTCGCGTTCGCAGTAAACTCACCACTCATAAGACCATGATCGATTCCTTGCTTGATCTAGGTTATATCACGCGCGAAGTTCTTCAGGAAACTTTAAGAAATAACCGGGTAAACATCCGCCTCGGTGATTTTTTAGTTGAACTTGGTTATCTTCGTGAGTCTGATCTTAAACAGGCTCTTGGACTTCAGGCTGAATCAAGCAACAAACAGCGCCTTGGTGAAATTCTGATTGATAGAGGATTTATTGAAGATCGTAAATTCCTTGAGGCTCTCTCATACCAACTGGGATATCCACTGATTGAGCTCTCCTTTGTAGCAATTGATAGATCATTACTTGCTGTTATTCCGCTTAACGTCTGCCGGGATCTTGAAATAATCCCGGTACGTCGTGAAGACTCACTTGTTCTGCTCGCACTTTCTGATCCACTAGACCAGAGATCACATGATGCCGCCAGAAAATTTCTTGGAGATAAAGTACGGTTCGCAATAGCTTCCAAGGAGTCAATCCGCGATACCTTAAATGCGCTTGAGCGATCTGCCTCGCAGCCAGTTCTATCTGATGAAAATACAATTATCGGAATGATAAATACCCTTTTGGATGATGCCGTCCAGGAGGGTGCAAGCGACATACATATCGAACCCATGAAAGACCGGCTCCGTGTGCGCTTCCGCTTAGATGGCGTCATGCACCATCACAAGGACTTTCCAAAAGAGATCGCCCCACAGCTGTCAACCCGCATTAAAGTTATGGCACAATCAGATATCGCTGAAAAGCGACGTCATCAAGATGGCCGTATTCTTTTTAAAAGTCATAAACACGGAATAGATCTCGATCTTCGCGTTTCAATCTTTGTCACAATATT